>CBDDRM010000177.1:0-7010 GCA_965233135.1 uncultured bacterium
TATTTGCCGCGTTGAAAAAAATAAGAGATTTTGAGAGGGCGCACTTGCCGTCCCTCAAATCCATCGTCGATTTCGATATCCTGATCGAAATCGGCTATGCGGAAGAGCAGGAGCGTCCGCTGACGCTCAAACAGGTTCTGCTGCTGAACATCAGCTCGCGCACCACGGTGCGGCGAAGATTGCTCAGACTCATCGATCAAGGAATCATCCGGCGTCGGGCCGACGTAAACGATCGCCGCGCATCGTTGCTGACGCTTTCTCCTGCCAAACTGAAGCTCATGGGGAAATATGGCGGCATGCTCACCTCGACCTTCGCCTCCATGAACTGAGCTACCAGCCTGTCGGCATGCGGCGATGAGGAACTGGAAGTTCATCGAAATTGCTGCCCGGCGTTGGGTGTGGGAGCGCGTCAACCCCGACGGCACGCGGACGCGGATGGGGCCGTATGACAGTCTGGCGGAATGCATCGAGGGGGCCAAGGAAGCAGGCTTTGACGAGTCCAGGCTCGACCGCAGAAAACAGCCGCGCGACATCAAATAGACCAGTTGCCGGCCGCAGCTCAGCGCGGCACGTCGTTGGCTAACTCGCAATCCGCAGGAGTTCGCATCCCGTTGGCGCTATGATCCCGAATTCTTCGGGGGGCGATGCCATGAGCGAAATCTTGACCAGCACGGATGCCGGGGTCACGACCCTGACCTTTAACCGCGTCGACAAAAAAAACGCCATCACGTCCGCCATGTATGCGGCCATGGCGGACGCGTTGCATGCGGCCGCCAGCGACGCCGCGGTGCGCGTATTCTTGTTTCAGGGACATGAAACCATTTTTTGCGCGGGCAACGATATCTCCGACTTCCTGCAGAATCCGCCGGGACGCGAGAACTCGCCGGTGTTTCGTTTCCTGCAGGGCATGGCCGCGTTCCCCAAGCCGCTCGTGGCCGGGGTCGGCGGGGCCGCGGTGGGCGTGGGGACGACGTTGCTGCTGCACTGCGACCTGGTTTACGCCGGCGATAATGCGGTGTTCACCTTGCCGTTCGTCAATCTGGGCATCTGTCCCGAAGCCGGCTCCAGCTTGCTGCTGCCGCAGATGCTGGGCTATCACCGTGCCGCAGAAATCCTGTTGCTCGGCGAGCCGGTCAAAGCGGATGAAGCCCTCGGCATGGGCTGGATCAATCGCGTGGTGCCCGCGGGGGAAGTCAACGCGCTGGCGCAGGCGCAGGCTCGCAAGCTCGCCTCCAAACCCATGACTTCGCTGCTGGAGACCAAGCGTCTCATGAAAAAAGCGCACGCTGCGCTGCTCGCGCAGCAAATGGCGGACGAAGGCGCGACCTTCGGCCGCATGTTGCACGAGCCCGCCGCGCGCGAAGCCTTCACGGCATTCATGGAAAAACGCAAACCCGATTTCTCGCGCGTCTGACCACCGGGGCTGCACGCTGCTGTCAGGCGACGCGGCGCAGCGCCGATGCCGCATGAGACCTGCTGACACGCTCGGCCAGCGCGCGCAGCAACGCCGCGCCATCACCCCGCCAGGCCGAACCATGCATGCAGGCAAGTGTGAGCGGTTGCTCACGTGCCAGGCGTTCCAGAATAACCCCCGTATCCGGCGCGTAACCGTAGTAGTCGAGCGGTGCGCGGAACGCTTCGCTTGGCTCCAGGATGTCCGCCTCGGTCAGCGGCACTTCGCCCCTACCGCCCTGCGTGAACAGGTCCGCGCACAGCAGGGTGGACGTGACGGTTTCCATCATCAGCCCGCTGTCCCAGTTGTGGGGTACGTGCGGAGTGTCGAACCAGCGCACGGCATGCGTGCCGAGCGACAGCAGTTCACCGTCTGCGAGCGCGCGCGGCGGGCGGTCGGCCATGTCGTTGACCGAGACCATCGCGGCGATGCGGCCACAGACCGGTTGCGCCTGCGGTGCAACCGCCAGCCAGTCGTTGAGCGAGCCGCATTCGTCGGACTCGAAATGCGAGAAGCCCACGTGGCGCAGTTGCCGCACCGGCATGACACGGCTCAGCGCTTCGTGCACCAGCGCAAACAGCTTGCGCGGACCGGTGTGGAACAGCAGCGGCTCATCGTCGAGGATGACGTACTGGTTGAAACTGAACTCGCTGCCGGGAATCGCAACCGGCGTATTGATGCGATAGATGTCTGCAGCGACTTCGTGAACATTGGTGCCGGACTGTGCATTGGTGAGCATGGCTGCCTCCAGGGGTGGTTGAAAAGGTACAAGGAGGTGTAACGAGCCTGCCTTTCGTTACACTTCCTTGGGATGACGAAGCCAAGTTATGCTGCGCGCTTGGACGAAGACCGAGATCTGACCCGCCTGGACGATGCGTCGCTGGTGCGACGCATCGCGGGCGCTCGCGCGGACGACGCGGAGGCGGAACTCTATCGCCGGCTGGCGCCACGGGTACGTTTCTACGGCTACCGGCACTTGCGCGACGAACAGGCCGCCGCAGACCTGGTGCAGCAGGTCATGATGATGACCCTCGAGCGCCTGCGCGCCGGCAAGCTGCGCCAGCCCGAGATGCTGGCCTCCTTCGTGCTCGGCATGTGCCGGATGGTGGTGCTGGATCTGCAGCGGACTCATTCTCGCCGGGAGCGCCTGCTGACGACCTATGGCGACGACATTGCCTGCGCCGACCCCGCCACTTCGCCGCAACTCGATCACGCGCGGTTGTTGCGCTGCCTCGACCGCCTGGCGGAACGCGAGAAGTCGGTGCTGGTGCTGAGCTTTTACGATGACCAGCCGGCTGCGACCATTGCGAGCGAGCTGGCCATTTCCGAAGCCAACGTGCGCGTCATCCGCCACCGCGCCATGCAGCGGCTGCGCGATTGCGTGAACGCAGGAGGTGCCTCGTGATGCACGACACTTGCGGCAAATCGCTTCGCTTGTCGACGCTGATCGACTACTGGTTCGGCGAGCTCGATGCGGCACAAGCTTCCGGAGTCGAGGAACATCTGTTCGGATGCAGCGCCTGCACGGCTCACGCGCAGCAACTGGCCGATCTGGCGGAGGGCATCCGCCACCTGGTCAGTCGCGGCGCCGTGCGCGCGGTCGTCGCCGAGGCGTTCATCGAGCGCGCCGCAGCGCTGGGACTGCGCGTACGCTCCTACACCGTGCCACGAGGCGGCAGTGTCAACTGCACTATTGCGCCGGAGGACGATCTGCTGGTCGCGCGGCTTGAAGCACCGCTCACGGACGTGCGGCAGCTGGACCTGTTGATGCTGGACATCCACGGCCATGGAGTCGAGCGCGCTCGGGATATTCCGTTCGATCCGGCGGCGCGCGGCGTCGTGATGACTTCACCCACGGGGGAAGTCCGCGCACTGTCCGCCCAGAGCGCAAGCATGCAACTGATCGCGGTTGACCGCGACGGCGAGCGCCTCATCGGCGAGTACACCTTTCACCACACGCCGTGGGCCGCAGGATGATCGCGCAGGGGTGCCGCCGGCGCCCCCACCCTGATCACCCGGAAGCAGCTTCATGAATCCAGCACGCGACAAAGGTGTGTGCCTGGTCATCGGTGCGGGCGACGCGACGGGGGCCGCCATTGCCAGGCGCTTCGCACGCGAAGGCTTCACCGTTTGTGTGACGCGCCGCTCGGCAGAGAAGCTCGCGCCGCTCATCGCGCAGATCGAAGCGGCGAACGGCAAAGCCCATGCCTTCGGCAGCGACGCGCGCAAAGAAGAACAAGTCGTCGCGCTGGTCGAGCAGATCGAAGCCACCATCGGTCCGATCGAAGTGCTGGTATTCAATATCGGCGCCAATGCCGCCGCCAGCATCCTCGAGGAAACCGCGCGCACGTATTTCAAGATCTGGGAGATGGGCTGCTTCGCGGGGTTCCTCAATGCACGCGAGGTCGCGAAACGCATGGTGACCCGCCAGCGCGGCACCATGGTCTTCACCGGTGCCACCGCGTCGATGCGGGGTGCGGCCCGTTTCGCCGCGTTCGCCGGCGCCAAGCATGCGCTGCGCGCGCTGGCGCAGAGCATGGCGCGGGAACTGGGCCCGCGTGGCATCCATGTCGCGCACACCGTCATCGACGGGGCGATCGATACGGCGTTCATCCGCGACCTGTTTCCCGAGCGCTATGCGCTCAAGGCGCAAGACGGCATTCTCAATCCGGACCATATCGCCGAGGCATACTGGATGCTGCACACGCAACCGCGGGACGCGTGGACGCATGAACTGGACCTGCGGCCTTACATGGAGAAGTTCTGATGAAAAGCTTCGAATTCTGGTTCGATTTCGGCAGTTCGGCGTCCTATCTTGCGTGGACACAGCTTCCCGCGCTCGAGGCCGCTACCGGCGCCAGGGCCGTCTACAAGCCGATGCTGCTGGGCGGCGTGTTCCAGGCGACCGGCAATCAATCGCCGGTCAGCGTTCCCGCAAAGGGCAACTACATCTTCGAGGACTTCATGCGCTTCGCCAAACGCTACGGCGTGGCGTTCCAGCGCAATCCGCATTTTCCGATCATGACGCTCGCATTCATGCGCGGCGCCATCGCGTTGCAGGCGCGCGACGATCCGCGCTTCATGGAATACTGCCGCACCGTATTTACCGCGATCTGGGCCGACGCCCTGAACCTGAATGATCCCGCGATCGCGGCGGAAGTTTTGCGCAAGGGCGGCTTCGATCCGCAGGAGCTGATGGCGCGTGCCAATGACCCGGCGACCAAGGATGCGCTCAAGGCCGCCACGCAGGACGCTGTGGCGCGCGGCGTGTTTGGCGCGCCGACATTCTTCGTCGGCGATCAGATGTTCTGGGGGCAGGACCGCATGGATTTCGTGAAGGAAGCGCTGGATCAGGCAAGCAGCCAGCGCTGACCGCGCGCCCGTAACAAAGCGGTGAAGATTTTTTTCACGCTGGCGGCTGTCCGGGCGAGATGCTTACGTTGACCAGGCTTCCGACCGTTGCGATCAGTTCCGCCGGATCGACCGGTTTGGCAAGATGCATCTGGTAGCCCGCATGCAGGGTCTTGAGGCGGTCTTCGGCCCGCGCATAAGCCGTCAACGCGACCGCCGGCAGTTTGCCGCCCTGCTCCGGCGGCAGATCGCGCACGCTGCGCATGAGAGCGAGTCCGTCCTTGCCCGGCATGCCGATGTCGCTGACGAGCAGGTCGAAGGCACCAAGCCGGATGATCTCGAGGGCTTCAGCACTCGAAGCAGCCACGGTGACCTGCGCACCACATTCCTCGAGCAGGCGCCTGACCAGATCGCGCGCATCGGCATCGTCATCGACGACGAGCAGGTTGGCGCCACGAATCCGCTCGGATGCCGTATCCGCCCTGCCCTCGTCCGTTTTGCGCAACGGGCGTCGTTGCGCCTGCGCCGGCGCATAGTCCGCATCGACGGGAAAAGCCAGTACGAATGTCGCCCCTTTGTCCTTGCCCTCGCTGTGCACGCGCACCGTTCCGCCGTGCAGCTCCACCAACTGCTTGACGATTGACAGGCCGAGACCCAGCCCGCTGTGGCGTCTGGTCGACGATGCGTCGGCCTGACGGAAACGGTCGAACACGTAAGGCAGGAAATCCGCCTCGATGCCTTCGCCGGTATCGGTGACCGCGATTTCCACCCAGTTTTGCACTCGCACGACCTTCAGGCTGATGCGGCCGCCCCGCGGCGTGAATTTGATGGCGTTGCTCAGAAGATTCCAGATGACCTGCTGCAGACGGCTGGGATCCGCACTCATGGCAAGTCGCTCGGGAGCATCGAGCTCAAGATTTATCGTCAGGTGTTTCGCATCGGCGGCCGTGCGCGTAGTCTCGACGGCAGCGGTCACGACGGCCGTCAGGTCGATGCGCTGGGCAACGTTGAGCCGAACCTTGCCCGAGATAATGGCGCTCATGTCCAGGAGATCTTCGATGATCTGCGCCTGCGCGCGGGCATTGCGTTCGATCACTTCGATGCCGCGCGCCCACTGCTCCGGCGCGGCCGTTCCTCGTTGCATGATATGCGCCCAACCGAGAATGGCGTTCAACGGCGTGCGCAACTCGTGACTGAGATTCGACAAAAACTCGTCTTTCATGCGGCTGGCGCGTTCGGCAGCGGAGCGCGCGTGCTGCTCGGCGTCCAGGGACGCCGCGAGCGCCTGCTCCGTCTGTTTGCGGTCATGGATATCGGTATTGGTGCCGAACCAGCGCACGATCGCGCCTGCCGCATCCCGAATGGGCAATGCCCGGCCCAGATGCCACCGCAATTCGCCATCGTAGCGGCGCAACAGGTACTCGATCTCATAGGGCTGGCCGGTCCGCATGGCCTGCGGCCAGACCTCGTCGATCCGACGCAAGCCCTCGTCGGTGAAAACCTGTTTCCAGCATTCGTAACCGACCGCGCCCGCCGGCAGCCCGGTGTACTCATACCACTGGCGATTGAAGTAATCGACATGGCCGTCCGCACGGGCGGAAAAAACGATCTGCGGCATGGCATCGGCCAGCTGCCGGAAATCCGCTTCACTCTCGCGCAAGGTGCGCTCCGCGCGCGCGCGCTGCAAAGATTCCCAACAGCGGCTGGCAACGTGGGTCACCAGGTCGACCTCTGCGTCGGTCCAGTCGCGCGGCGTCGACTGGTGCACGGCCATGACCGCAACCAACCGCCCCGCCTTCAGAAGCGGTGCGCCAACGGCGCCCCGTATCAGCATCTGCCGGTAACCAGACAGATCGCCCAAGGCCGGCTGATGTGTATCGATGTCGCGCACTACAAAGGCCTGACCCGCGCGCAGCAAAGGCAGCACATACGCGCCGAAATCCGAAATACGGTAGCGTCCGGTCACGGCAGGCAGCTTCGGACTGTAGTTGCCCGTTACGACGGCAAACTGCTCGTCATCCTGGACTTGGGCATACACGCAGCGATCCGCCCGAAGGTGCTCACACAGAAATTGCGCGCACGTCGCTGTGATCTGATCCGGATCGCTGAGCAGGCGCAAAGCGTCTTCGAGTGCCAGCAAAAACCGGTCGCGCTGTTGCGCCTGCGTGCGCTCCGTGACGTCCACACCGTGGACCAGAATGCCGAT
>CBDDRM010000178.1:0-6475 GCA_965233135.1 uncultured bacterium
GGCTGGATGGTCATCATCGACGAAACCTATCCGAGCTCGCTCGAGGAAGCGCGCCGCCCCGAGTTCCGCTTTCCGCTGCAGACCGGTTTCGAGGAACTGATCTGGGGAAATGTGATTCCCACGCGCGAAGAGCAGGAGAAATTACTGCGCGATGCGGGCCTCAAGGGCGCAATCAACCGCGACCTGATCGGCGAGGGGTTTACGGTACTGACCATCCAGCGCTAAAGCGGGGCTGCCGCGTTTGAGAACGATACGATGCTTGCGAAACGCGGCCGATCAGCCGCCCAGAAACATGCGGTCGACGAACAGTACCACCCCCACGACCAGAATCACGCCCGAGATAATCGCCACCAGCCGCGGTTCCCATGGCCGGGCGCGCAGGCGCATGAGTATGGGAACCGCCAGCAAGACCACGGCGAGTTGGCCCGCCTCGACGCCGAGATTGAAATTCAGCAAAGAGAGCAGCAAATTTTCCTTCGGCAATCCGATTTCGCGGAGCACCGCGGAAAATCCGAAACCGTGCATGAGGCCGAAAATAAAACTTACGGTCCAGCGTCGCGAGACCGCGTAGCGCGGTAGAAGGTTTTCGAGGGCGACATAAGCGATCGAAAGCGCAATGATGGCTTCGACCGTTGCGCTCGGAAGGACCACCAGATCCAGTGCGGCGAGCGCGAGGGTGATGCTGTGCGCGATAGTGAACGCCGTGATGATCTTCAGCAACGACCAGAGCCCGCCGCCGCGCAATATCAGCGCCAGCAGAAACAAAAGGTGATCGTATCCGGTAAGGATATGCTCGATGCCAAGCGGGAAGAAACTGCCGGCCCCGCGAGAAGCCATGGCCGCCTCAGAGATCGTGACCGTAGTCTCGCGTGCGTCGGCGCCGAACGCATATTGCTGGCTGCCGCCGGGCCAGACGATGGCTGCCAATGTGTGCTGGCTCGACCCCAGCACTTCGGACATGTCATCGCGGATGGTAAGGGTGCTGATGTCTTCGGCACAGAGGAAATCAACGCTGCCGGTGACGCTCACCGAGGCGGCGGTGGGAGGCACGACGTGGCTTTGGGTCGGCGTGCAGGGCACCCCGTTGTTGCTAACTCGAATTTTCTCCCCGATGGCTGCAGTAAGGGGTCGGTAATCAGGCGAGGTGGCAGGTTGACCGAGCCGCATCCGGTCGGCAAGCGGACCGGGTGGGACATCCGCCAGTGTCAGGTTGTAGCGCGCGAGTTTGCCGCTGAGCGTGATCGTGGCGAAACCCGTCATGCCGCCGGTGTGCGCTGCCGCGCTACCGGTGCAAATCAGCAACCAGAGCGCAAGCAGACCTGCAGGCCGGAGCAATTCGAACATGGGCCGATGAGTTGGCGATATGTGGAGATCAGGGATTGCGAAGCGCTTGCGGTCCGTTCCAATCAGGAACTCTTGAGCACTTCGGGCGCGCGGCCTGGCGGCGCGGCTACCGCTTGAATAAGCGACAGCAGATTGTCAATCTGGAATTCGGCAATGGTCACGACCCAGTTGCTGCCAATTGGCAGAACATAGCGGCTCACCTTGTCGGGTGCGACGGTACCCACGGCGTAACGTGCCAACGGATCCAATTGCTGGGGCCGGTACACCATGATGAACATCTCCGGACGTGTTACGCCAAACTCATCGGCCTGGATGTTCAGCGGGAACTGGCGCTCCATGCGCGCCCGGCCGAGGGCCGCAAACGCTTTCTCGACGCGAGCCGCGATTTGCGGATCCGCATTATGCGCATGCTGCTTCTCCGAGGGACTGTGCACGCCGTGGTAAAACCAGGACCCGGTCGCATCGCGCTCAAAGCGATGCACGGTGCCTTGATGCGCGATCTCGATGGCTCCAAGCTCGGCAATCGCAACGGGAATAAGCAGGCGCTCATCGCGGCCTTCGTCAGGGGTCTCTGAGGCGATGCGGTCGTTGCGTTCGATCAGAAAAATGACGACCGCCAATGCTGCCAGCAGCAGCCACAACGCGACGAGCTTGCGCCTCCCTGCGCCTCTTGCGTGCCCGCTCCCGGTCAACGTCTTCTCCACCAGACAGCGATGCCGATCACGGCCATCAAGGCGGGAATAAGGATGATGGAAAGGAAAAACGTCGCCTTCATCTGGCGGTTCGTCAAATCGACCCGCGGCAGATCGTAAGTGCGCGGCTCGAGACCGATCAGGTTTTCCTGTGAAGCGAGGTAGCTCACGGTATTCAGGAACAACGTGCCGTTGCCCAGGATGTGAAAAAACGAATTGGTGGCGAAATCCGAATCGCCGATCACCGCGATGCGAGACCGCACCTCCGAAGCCCCGGATTTGGCCGCTCCTGCGGCCGATGTCTTCGGTGGCGACTCGAGTCCGCGCGTGACGGCCTCGGTGGAGGCCACGAACTCCGGACGGCGATTCACCGCGACCATCAACGTCAGGGGTCCGGACTGATCCTTCGACTTGTCGAACTCGGGGCGATCGCGGTTGGTACTGCCGTAACTGGTCTTGGAAGAATTGATCACGGGCCGGACCGATGTTCCCGGGACGCGCTGCGGTGTCGGTGACAGGGAGCGCGCACCCGGGAAGAATGTCAGGGGCAGGTCGCGCGTGATCTCATGGCGGTTGTAATCGGTGACGGCCGGAGCGGAAATGTCGGTCCAGAAGTGGCTGGCTTCGTCGATGACGAGGTCGTTATCCAGCACCACGCCGAATTCGCGGATAACCGGCTCGAGTCCGGTGCGGATGAACGGGTCGAGCATGAACAGCGCATTACCGCCTTGCGCGAGATACTCGTCGATCGCTTTGATCTCGGCGGGAAGCAGGGCGGCCTTGGGTCCGGCAACGACCAGCACGGCACATCGCGACAAGGTATTGGTTCCTTGCAGCAGCGAGATCTTTTCTACGACGTAGTTCATGTTCTCCAGGCCGTGGCGCGCCTTGGCGATTCCATGCCGCTCATGCAGGACGACTTTGGCGCCCAGGCCGTGGGAGTGGCCCGCGTTGCCCTCGGAATGGTCGTGCGACTCCAGGCTGAACGGGTCCGGCTCCCCATGACCATCCAGGAAACAAACAATCTGCTGCGCGGCTTGCGAGATGCGAAGAATGCCGTTCGCGATATCGGTCTCGCTCGGCCCGTTGACCTGGAGTTTGCGCCCTTCGCTTTCGAAGATCGCGGTTCCGGCGAACTCGACGCCGCGCATGCGCGCCTGCGCCGGATTCAGCATCGGATCGTAGTATTCAACCGTAACCTTGTCGGTTTGCTTGTCGATCAATTGGTAGATCTCGACCGTTTCGCGCATCATCGGATCGTGAAAGAAAACGATGTGCACGGGCTTTTCCAGGCGTTTGAGCATCTGCACCGTCGGCTCCGACAGTGAATAAATGCGCGCAGCCGTCATGTCGTAACGGACGGGAAACCGGGCGGACAAATACCCCAGGGCAATCAGCACGCCGATCATACCGACGGTGTAGAGCACGACTTCGCCGCGACGGTGAAGGAGCACGGTGCCCAAGTCCACCCGCAGCAGATAGGCGCCCCATACGGTGAATCCGGTACCGGCAACGGCAAGCACAATGGTCACGGCAGCCCATTGCAGAAGAATGATGTGGCTGGCGGCGGCGCCGGCCAGCAGCGCAATACCCGCAATCAACAACAGGCCGGAACGGGATCGGTTCATGTCAGCGCTGCCACTTCAGAAAACTGGTGTTCAGCGTCAGCGCGATGGCACTGACGATGAGATAAAACAACACCGCCTCGGAGCGCACGAGCCCGCGAATGAAGTCACCGAAATGCAGCGCGAACGACAGATAGCCCAACAAGTCGCGCAGGACGGGTGAAACCTGAAAACTCTGGGCATGCCCGATGAACCAGAATCCCAGCAAGACCGGAATCGTGATCAGTGCGGCGACGATCTGGTTTTGCGTGAGCGCGGAAAAAAACTGCCCGACCGCAAGGCAGGCCATGCCAAGCAGGATGAACCCCAGATAGCCGGATAAGATCGTGGAGCTGTCCGGGTTTCCGTACAGGAAGAGCGGGATCAGATTGATGCCGGTGGCGAGCGTCATCAGCAGCAGGATGGTGACCGCGCCCAGATATTTGCCTAGGACGATCTGCCAGGGCTTCAACGGCAAGGTCATGAGCAATTCCATGGTGCGTCCGCTGTATTCGCCGGAAAACAGCCGCATTGTGATGACCGGCATCAGCGTGAGCAGGAGAATGCCCATGTTCTGGAATGTCGTGTCCATGGTGCCGATGCCGGTCAGGAAAATGTTGTAGATGAAGAAGTAGCCTGTTCCGAGCAGAAATACTGCCACCGCGAAGTATGCGATCGGCGACCGGAAGTAGGTCGCCAGCTCTTTCTGGTAAATCGCCAGCACGCCGTTCATGACGCCAGCCCCGTATCCGCCGAGGCCCCGATATAACGCAGGAATACGTTCTCCAGAGTGGGCTGCTGCCGTTCTAGCCGGTGCAGCGACCAGCGGCTGGCGACTGCGCGCGCAATGGCCGCTTCGATGCCCTCGCGCGCGTCGACCTGACATTCGATCGAGAGCATTCCGTCGCGCTGCGTGTCGGCGTTGATTCGTACCGCCCGGACCCCGTCGATCGCAAGAATTTCCTGACGCACGGCCTCGGCCGGACCTGTGGCGAGCAGCGAAACGAGATTCGACTGCTCCGAGGCGCTTTGCAGCCCGGCGGGCGAGTCAATGGCGAGCAGGCGCCCTTCGTTGATGATGGCCACGCGCTGGCAGATCAATGTGACTTCAGGAAGTATGTGCGTGCTCAATAGCACCGCATGATTCTCGCCGAACGCGCGGATGACCTCCCGGGTCTCCTGTATCTGACCGGGATCGAGCCCCGCCGTGGGCTCGTCGAGCAGCAACACCTCGGGTTTACCCAGCAGCGCCTGGGCGAGTCCCACGCGCTGGCGGTAACCTTTGGAGAGTTTGTAGATCTCGCGCCTGACCACCGCCTCGAGCCGGCAGGCGTCTATCACACGCTCCAGTTCCGCGGGAATGGCAGGGCGAGCAACGCCTTTGACTTTGGCAACGAAACGCAGGTATGCCGCGACCTCGAGAACGTCGTAGAGCGGCGGCTGTTCCGGGAGATAGCCCACGCGATGCGCAGCTTCTTCATTCTGGGTCGCCATGTCGTATCCCGCGACGCTCACCCGACCCGAAGTTGCCGTGGTGAAGCCTGCAATCATGCGCATGGTGGTGGTCTTGCCGGCGCCGTTGGGACCGAGAAATCCAACGATCTCGCCCTTGCGCACGGAAAACGACAGGTCGTGAATGATGTCCCGCGAGCCGTAGCGCTTGGAAACGGAATCGAGTTCGATTGCGGTGTCAGGAGAATTCACGATGCCAAAACTTGGGAAAAAAAAACCCCCCCGCAACGGGGGGGCTCTTTAAGAAAGGACTATGGCTGTCTTACTTGTACCAGCGATCGCCCTTGGCCTTGTACTGATCCGCATCGTGCGCCATGAACAGCTGCGCGCCTTCGATATCGCGCATCATCTTCAGGCGGTTGACCGAGTTCGTGTAAGCCTGCACGCTGAAGTTCAGGCCGGCCGGATAGCCGTCCAGGTTCTCCTGCATCCAGACGGCGTCCTGCGAGATGATGATCGAGCCGGACTGGGGCAGCTTGACCTTCATCGACTGATGGCCGAGGGTGTGGCCCGGGGTCGACAGAATCAACACACTGCCGTCACCGAACAGGTCGTAATCGCCCTCGAGTTCTAGGTAATTGAACTCGCGTGCATTATCCATATCGGCCATGACGAAGGAGCCCGGCGTGGTACGACCCTGGAATTTCTCGGGCCACCAGCCTTGGTAGAGCTCTTTCTTTTGCAGCACGTGAATCGCATTGGGGAACATCTCGATATTGCCGACGTGATCCAGGTGCGTATGCGAGGTCACGACGACTTTGACCTTGTCAGCGGAATAGCCAAGTTTCTTCAGCTGCATGTCGATGACGTCAGCCCGTTTCTGGCTGGGTTTCAGGAAGTCGCAATTGCCTGCGGCCCAATACTGCTTGCAATTGTCCAGGCCATCGGACATCGCCACGTTGTTGCCCGTGTCGAACACAACCAGGCCCTTGGGGTGATCGAGCACCCACATGCTGACCGGAATGGTGATCTGACGGGACTTGTCGGCGGGCAAGGCGGGAATCAGGCCGCGGATATCGAACGGACCGAAAAACCCACTGGTAGTCCAATACAGTTTTTGCGCGAACACGCCGGACGACGCTGTAATGCACAGCAGGCCGAGCAATGCAGCGACGATGCCAGTTTTTTTCATGGTTTCAATTCCTCCTTGGAATTTTAGTGATCGTTCTTGTACTTTTAGTACCGTATGCACCGCGCAACGTCGTTGTTTCGCCCGCATTTACGGGGAGGGAATTTTTTGTGGCTTCCCAGCGATTGCATTCAGGCACTTGCGATACGGCGCGAGCGCAGTTTGCCCTTTCCACTTCGAGGCGTCAATTCGCG
>CBDDRM010000179.1:0-36452 GCA_965233135.1 uncultured bacterium
GGGGAGCGTGCGCAAGGCCGAGAATCACATTCGGGTGACCGCGCAGTTGATCGATGTGGCAAATCAGGCCCACCTGTGGACGCAAGATTACGACCGCGAACTGAAGGGCGTGTTCGCGATCCAGAGCGAGATCGCCAGAAGCGTGGCTGCGGCGCTGAAGATCAAGCTGGCCCCCGCCGAGCAGCAACAGATCGAGAAGAAAAGGACCGACAATCCCGAGGCCCATGAGTTGTATCTGAGAGGTTTGTACCACTTCAACAAGCAGACGAAGGAAGGGTTCGAGAAAAGTATCGAATACTACGAACAAGCGATAAAGAAAGACCCGGGCTATGCGGAAGCTTATGCCTGGCTGGCCTACGCTCATGACGTGCAAGGGATTTACGGTCTCCTACCAGAGAAAGTGGCTTTTGCAAAGGCCAAGGCCAGGGCGCAAGAGGCTCTGGAATTTGACAGTTCAAATGCGACTGCGCTCTCAATATTAGGGGATATGACCGCCGTTGATTGGGATTGGCCACGTGCTGAGGGTCTGTACCAGCGTGCAGTATCGCTTAGTCCCAATTCCGCAATGGCTCACGAAGGATATGGAATTATGTATCTGTCGCCGATGGGACGGCATGAGGAAGCGATAGCGGAGGTAAAGCGTGCCGTGGAGCTCGATCCGCTGTCTCCCACATACCCCCACACCCTCGGTTGGGTCATGCAACTGGCGCGAATGTACGATGCGGCTATTGAACAATTTCAGAAAGCAGTTCAGATGGAGCCGGGCATGACTAATGCCCACCGAGGTCTTGGAGAGAGTTACGCCTACAAAATGATGTACGAACAGTCTATCGAAGCGATGCAGAGCCATGTGAAGACCTCCGAGGGTAGTCCGTTCGCCTTGGCCTCCCTCGGATGGGCTTATGGTGTAGCCGGGAAAAGAGACGAAGCGCTCAATATCCTCGATACGCTCAAACAGAAAGCGAAGCGGGAAGCGGTCGCCCCTTCCGACTTCGCGCGTGTTTACCTCGGCTTGGGCAATAAGGATCAGGCCTTGTATTGGCTTGAGAAAACCTACGAGGAACGATCCGGATTGTGGGTATTGATTTGGGCCAACCAGTTTCCGTTTTTCGACAGCTTGCGCGCCGAACCGCGGTTCAAGGCGCTGCTGAAAAAAATCGGCCTAGAGAAATAAGTGTACAGGGCAAGTTTCAAGGGAATGTCGACGCGATAAGAATTCTCGTTTCCGGGTCCAACTGACGGATGACCACCCACCGCAAACTCGCCGCCATTCTCTCCGCCGACGCCGTTGGATACTCGCGGCTGATGGCCGACGACGAAGCGGCGACCCTTCTGTCGCTTAACGAATTCAGAGACGTGTTTCGCGCGCATGTTGCAGCCCACGGCGGGCGGCTCATCGATACCGCCGGCGACAGCGTTCTGGCGGAGTTCGTCAGCCCCGTTGAGGCAGTGAGCGCAGCAACCGATATCCAGCGCGAACTCGCCGACCGTAACGCGCCGCTGGCCGAGCACCGGCGCATGTTGTTTCGCATTGGGATCAATCTGGGCGATGTGATCGAACAGGACGACGGAACCCTGTACGGCGACGGCGTGAATGTCGCCGCGCGGCTTCAGCAACTGGCCGCGCCTGCGGGCCTCTGCATCTCCGGCACCGCCTTTGACCAAGTCGAAGGCAAGTTGCCGCTGCAGTTCAAGTTCATCGGCGACCAGCATGTTAAGAACATCGCCAAACCGATACGGGCATACCGCGCGATCGCCAACGCGTTCGGATCCGCTCCCCATCCCCGCGGCGGTAGTAGACGCCGTTTTGCCATCAGTATCGCCGTCATCGTCGCAGTGTTGGTAGCGGCAGGTCTCGCGTGGAAACTTCTGGTGCAACCAATCTCGCAACGATCGCCTGTCGACAACCGGGCCATCGCATTGCCAATTGGCCCAGCCATAGCTGTGTTGCCATTTACCAATATGGGCGGCGATCCTTCTCAAGAATTCTTTGCCGATGGTTTGGCGGAAGACATCCTGACGCGTCTGTCACGTTTCTCCGAAATCAAAGTAATCGGGCGAAATTCCAGCTTCCGTTACAAGGGCCAGTCGGTTGACGTACGACAAGTCGGCCGCGAGTTAGGCGTCGGCTATGTCCTGGAAGGCAGCGTCCGGAAATCTCCCGACATTATTCGCGTTACCGTTCAGTTATTGGAGACCGCAAAAGCCACACATATCTGGGCAGAATCATACGATCTGCCGGCAAAAACGAAGGACCTGTTTGCCGCACAAGATTCAATCACCAACCGTATTGCCTCGACGCTCGCCGATTCCAGCGGCGTGATCTCCCGCGCCCAATTTGCTGCTGTGACCGGCAGGCCTTCGGAAACCTTGACGTCTTACGAATGTCTCTTGCGCGCACGGGCCTACAACGATACGTGGACCGAAGCTACACACTTGCCCGCTCGCAACTGTCTGGAGGTCGTGGTGAAGCAAGAGCCCGCCAATGTCGAGGCCCTTGCTTGGCTCTCACAGGTCTACATTGACGAGTACAGTGGCCCGTTCAATCCGCGGCCAAGTTTGTACGATCCGGTGCAAAAGGGATTGTCTACCGCTCAGCGTGCGGTTGATATCGACCCCACGAATCAACAAGCGAAACTATCGCTCGCGTATGCCCACTTTCATGCCCACAACATCGACAGGTTCGTGGCAGAGGCGAGCGCGGCCGTTCAGTTGAATCCAAACAATGTGAGGGTGTTGGGTACCATGGGACAGTTTCTCATCTTCGCCGGCTTTGATGAGCAGGGTATACAGCTACTGAACCGGGCCATATGGCTTAATCCTTTCCATCCGGCGTGGTATCACTACGCTTACTTTCACTACCACTACCGCAGGAAAGATTATGAGAAGGCGACAGCGGCCTTGCACAAGGTGAATCAACCGGACTTTCTCTGGACCGAGATTTTCTTTGCCGCGGCATACTCCCAGATGCAGCGGCCGGACGAAGCAAAGCGCGCTGTACAACATCTTCAGGAACTCAAGCCGGGATTCACTCTCGCAACCCTAGCCGATGAATCTCATATCTGGAATCTTCCGCAATCTATGGTTCGCCAGCTTACTGAAGATCTTCGCAAGGCCGGCGTTCCAGGAGGTAAGCGCTAAATGAAATTTATACAGCGCAACGCTACAAATTTGCGCCGTGCTGGACTGAACATCGCCGGCGCATAAGAATGAAGGTCGCCACACCGCGCTTTGGCGCGTCGCAGCATCCATGTCTCTTTCACTCGTCTTGTAGGACAACGTCTGATTGCGCCGACGACAAAATCCCCTAAACTCGGGCCAAAGCCAACGCAACACGCGCGGCTAAGCAACCGGGATGACCAGGCAGTCGATGTCGCAGGCAGAGCAGTTGTACGAACTGGTAATGCGTGATGCCAAGGAAAGCATTTTCCTGGTGGCAGTGAGGCATGCGATAGATACCCGGCTGCTAGACATCGAATTCGACGTAGGCCGCGGGCCCGGGCCTCACCTGGAGCATACGCTCAAGATTTCCGTACGCGATGAACCCTTTGCCGTAACAACTAACGGCATCCCTCACGAGTGGCTCCCGGTCAACACCGGCTTTATCGACGTGCGATTCTCCAGACTGGTCGGCGGGCTACTGGCCGATCTGACCAAACAGGCCCAGAACGCGGGCCGGTTCCTGTAACGCTCGGCGCGAGCCGGCATCAGTCAACTGAAGGACATCCGTGGCGCAGAAACTTAACGGCGTATTCGATAACCGCGAAACGATGCAGCGGGAAGCCTGGATCGAGGGCGAGATCGCAGCGCAATGGCCCTCGGCCATGTGCGCGACCTTCATCGGTGCCGAAACCCTGATGCCGTGGGAACGCAAGGCGCTTGAAGAACCGTTCGGTGCTTACCCGAATCCACCGCACGCAGCCTGAACAGCAGTCACGCCGCACGCCGCGTTCGTCTTTCACCTGTGCGTGCCGCGCCTTTACCGCGGCATGCCCAACATTCGCTCGACGTAACGCGCCACCAGGTCGATTTCAAGATTGACGCGGTCGCCCTGCTTCAGATCCCCGAGGTTGGTCACTTCAAGCGTATGCGGAATCAGATTCACGAGGAAGCTATCGTGCGTGACGTCGTTGACCGTCAGGCTTACGCCGTTGATCGTGATCGACCCCTTTCGCGCAATGTAGCGGCCTAGTTCCGGTGGAAAACGGAAAACCAGTTCCCGGTTGCCATCCACTTCCTTGAGAGTCGTTGCCGTGCCGATGCCGTCCACGTGCCCGCTGACCAGGTGCCCTCCCAGCCGGTCTGAAAGCCGCAGCGATTTTTCCAGATTGATGGCCGCCCCGTACTGGAAGCCTGCGGTGACGCGCAACGTTTCATGCGAAACGTCCACCGAGAATTCTTCCGCGGCCAGGCGCGTGACCGTGAGGCATATGCCGTTGCAGGCAATGCTGTCGCCGATCGATACGTCGCCCAGATCGAGGCCTCCCGCGTCGATCGTCACGGCAGAGGTCTGGCCCGCGGATTTGACCTCCGCGATCCTGCCGACCGCCTGCACGATTCCCGTGAACATTATGCGGTTCCTAGCCTGGCGAGCACCCGCAAATCCGGGCCGAACTGCCGGGTTTCGCGAATCTCCAGATCCAGTCGTTGACTCATTTGCGTCAACTCTCCCAAGTCGATCATGCCGCGGCCGGCATCGCCGAGCAGATGCGGCGCGAGATATAGCAAGAACTCGTCCACCACCCCGGCTCGCAGCAACGCGGAATCCAGATTCATGCCGGCCTCGACCAGGACTTCGTTGATGCCTTGATGCGCCAGATGCTTCGTCAATTGCATCAGGTCGACTTTGCCATGCGCATCTGGCAGCACCACGATCGTGGCGCCTTTGGCCTCCAATGCCCGCGCCTTTGCGGCGTCCTGCGTGGCCGTGGCGATCAGCACTGCGTTGCCGTCGAGCAACTTCGCTTGCGGAGTAATGCGCAGCCAGCTATCCACGACGATGCGCAGAGGCTGGCGGCTGGTTTGCACATCGCGCACGTTCAGCCGCGGATCGTCGTCCCGTAAAGTGCCAATGCCCGTCATGACCGCGCACGAACGCGCGCGCCAATGGTGGCCATCGCGCCGCGCATCCGGCCCGGTGACCCATTGGCTGACGCCATTCTTCAGCGCGGTCTTGCCATCCAGGCTGGCGGCAATTTTCACGCGTATCCACGGCCGCCCGCGGGTCATGCGTGAAACGAACCCGATGTTCAGCTCGTTGGCCTCGGTTTCGAGGATCCCTACTTCCGTGACAATGCCTGCGGCACGAAGTGTTGCGATGCCGCCGCCAGACACCTGCGGATTCGGATCGGGCATGGCTGCAACCACTCTTGCGACCTTTGCCGCGATCAATGCGTCGGTGCAGGGCGGCGTGCGGCCGTGATGGCTGCACGGCTCCAGGCTCACATACGCTGTCGCGCCGGCAGCTTCAGCGCCGGCCAATCTCAGCGCGGCGATCTCGGCGTGCGCCTCCCCCGCGCGTTCATGCCAGCCCTCGCCGACCACCCGTCCGTCTTTGACGAGCACACAACCGACGCGCGGATTCGGCGTTGTGGTGTAGAGGCCGCGCTGCGCCAACCGCAGTGCGCGCGCCATCCACTGGAAATCGTCGGCACCGAAAGGCATGTGCCTATTTCGGCTTGCGGCGTGCGGCGGGCTTCTGCACTTCCTTCACCGCATCGCGGAAATCCTCTGCATCCTGAAAGTCGCGATACACCGATGCGAAGCGAATATAGGCCACTTTGTCGAGCTTGTAGAGTTCGCGCATGACCATCTCGCCCAGGCGGCGCGAGTCCACCTCCCGCTCGCCCAGCGACAGCAATTTCTGCTTGACGCGCTCCATGGCCTCATCCACCAGATCAGCGGACACCGGCCGCTTATGCAGGGCGCGATTGAAGCCGACGCGCAGCTTGGCCTCGTCGAACAGTTCCCGGAAACCATTCGATTTCACGATCTGCGGCAGGCGCAACTCCGCGTTTTCGTAGGTCGTGAAGCGCTTGTCGCACGCCAGGCAGCGCCGGCGTCGGCGAATGCTGTCCCCTTCGTCGTTGACCCGTGAGTCGACGACCTGCGTATCGGGATGCTTGCAGAAGGGGCATTTCATGCGGGGCGAGGGCCAAGATCGCAGGGACGAGGGACGAGGAACGAGGGGCGAGAAAAGTATGCTGCCAAGGTATAGCGCCGAGGCTCTACCGACCCCTCGGCCCTCGCCCCTCGTCCCCCGTCCCTGATCTTCATTTCCCGTACACCGGAAATTGCTTGCACATCGCCTTGACCTCGGTGGCCACACGGTTGATGTTCGCATCGTCGTTCGGTGCTTCCAGCACGTCGGCGATCAGGTTGGCAAGTTTCTCGGCCTGCGCATCCTTGAAGCCGCGCGTGGTCATGGCCGGGGAGCCGATGCGCACGCCGCTGGTCACGAACGGTTTCTCGGGATCGTTGGGGATGGCGTTCTTGTTCACGGTGATATGCGCGCGCCCGAGCGCGGCTTCGGCGTCCTTGCCGGTGATCTTCTTGGCGCGCAGGTCCAGCAGGAACATGTGGCAATCGGTCCGCCCGGAAACGATGCGCAGACCGCGGGTCTGCAAAGTCGTGGCCATCTTGCGCGCACCGGAAAGCACTTGCGCCTGATACTCGCGGAACGACGGCTCCATGGCCTCCTTCAACGCCACCGCCTTGGCCGCAATGACGTGCATCAAGGGTCCACCCTGGATGCCGGGGAAGATCGCGGAATTGAGGATTTTCTCGTGCTGCGCCTGCGCCAGGATGATCCCCCCGCGCGGCCCGCGCAATGTCTTGTGCGTCGTCGTGGTCACGAAATCGGCAATGCCCACCGGGCTCGGATAGATGCCGGCGGCGATGAGCCCCGCATAATGCGCCATGTCCACGAACAGGTACGCCCCGACGGAATCCGCGATCTCGCGAAAGCGCTTCCAGTCGAAGGTCAGCGCGTAGGCCGACGCGCCGGCCACGATCATCTTCGGTTTGTGCTCCCTGGCCAGGCTGGCGACTTGATCGTAGTCGATTTCTTCCCTGGCGTTCAGGCCATAGGCTACGGCGTTGTAGAGCTTGCCCGAAAGATTGACGGGCGAACCGTGTGTCAGGTGCCCGCCGGAGGCAAGCGACAGTCCGAGAATGGTGTCGCCGGCTTTCAGCGCGGCCGCGTAAACCGCCTGGTTGGCCTGCGAGCCGGAATGCGGCTGCACGTTGGCGTATTCGGACTTGAACAACGCCTTGGCGCGATCGATCGCCAGTTGCTCGGCAATATCCACGTATTCGCATCCGCCGTAATAGCGCTTGCCGGGATAGCCTTCGGCGTATTTGTTGGTCAGCACCGAGCCTTGCGCCTGCAGTACACGCGGACTGGTGTAATTTTCGGACGCAATGAGTTCGATGTGATCTTCCTGGCGCTGATTTTCCGACTGCATGGCCTGCCACAGTTCGGCATCGAATTGCTGGATATTCTGGCTCGAAGAAAACATGGTCAATGAACGAATTGGAGGAATTGAGAGGGCGCGCAAAGCCGCGAATTGTACCATTGCCCCCTCTGAATCCGGCGGTCGAAGGCGCGGGGAGTTTGGCGCGCGAGGGCGGTGTCCAGCGGCAACCTTGCTGCTATGATTGCGGCGGCTGAATCCATTGCGCGGCGACTGCAGGGCGGCCATGCCAAGGCAGGCATAAACACCGGGAGGAAACATGCCGAAAACCATTCTGAGCAAACTGACCTGGCTCGTGATTGCCCTGGTCGGCGCATCCGCCATTGGCGGTATTGCGATTCAACGCGGCGAGTCGATCAATGCCATCTGGTTCGTGGCGGCGGCGATCTGCACTTATCTGGTGGCCTATCGTTTCTACAGCGCCTGGATTTGCGCCAAGGTGCTGGTTCTCGACGAAACCCGGGCCACGCCCGCGGAGCGCTTCAACAATGGCCGCGATTTCGTCCCGACCAACAGATGGGTGACCTTCGGCCACCACTTCGCCGCGATCGCCGGCCCCGGCCCGCTGATCGGCCCGACCCTGGCCATGCAGTTCGGTTACCTGCCCGGCACGATCTGGATCCTGGCCGGTGCGGTGCTGGGAGGCTGCGTGCAGGACATGGTGATCATGTTCTGTTCGACCCGGCGCGATGGTCGCAGTCTGGGTCAGATGGCGCGCGACGAGCTCGGCCCCATCGGCGGCTGGGCCGCCATGATCGGCACCATGATGATCATGCTGATTCTGATCGCGGTGCTTGGCCTCGTGATCGTCAACGCCATGAAGCACAGTCCCTGGGCTACGGCCACGGTACTCGGCACGATTCCCGTGGCCATGCTGATCGGGATCTACATGCGGGGCATCCGTCCAGGCCGCGTGCTAGAAGGCTCCCTCATCGGCATCGCGTTGTTGCTGGTGTGCGTAGGCGGCGGCGGTTGGGTGGACCAGAATGAAGCCCTACGCGGCATGTTCGACTGGAGCGGCGAATCGGTAGCCTGGTTCGTCATGATCTACGGCTTCGCTGCTGCCACGCTGCCGGTCTGGCTGCTGCTGGCTCCGCGCGATTACCTCTCGACGTTTTTGAAGCTCGGCGTCGTATTCCTGCTGGCCATTTCCATTATCGTCATGGCCCCGGAAATGAAGATGCCGGCGTTGACGCAGTTCATCGACGGGACGGGCCCGATCTTCAAGGGCACGCTATTCCCATTCGTTTTTATCACCATCGCCTGCGGCGCGATCTCGGGTTTTCACTCGCTTGTTTCGTCGGGCACCACGCCGAAGCTGCTGCCCAACGAGCGCGACATCCGCATGATCGGCTATGGCTCCATGGCGCTGGAATCCTTCGTCGCCATCATGGCCGTGATCGCCGCCTGCGTGCTCGATCCCGGCGTGTTTTTCGCCATCAACAGCCCAGCCGGCGTCGTCGGCAAGGAAGCCGCAGCCGCGGTGGCGACCATTTCCTCCTGGGGCTTCCCGGTTACTGTGGAGCAAATGGAAACGCTGTCGCGCGAAATGGGCGAAGCCACCTTGTTCGCACGCACGGGCGGCGCGCCATCCCTGGCGGTAGGCATGGCCACGATTTTCAGCACCACCTTCGGCAACACCATGCTGTCGATGTGGTATCACTTCGCGATCATGTTCGAGGTGTTGTTCATTCTGACGACACTCGATGCCGGCACGCGCGTCGGACGCTTCATGCTGCAGGACATGCTGCGGCATGTCTGGAAGCCGATCGGCAACGTATCGTCTTACCCGGCCACGGTCATCTCCAGCCTGGTGTTCGTCGCGGCCTGGGGTTACTTCCTGTGGCAAGGCGTCAAGGATCCGCTCGGCGGCGTCAACATCTTGTGGCCGCTATTCGGCATCTCCAATCAATTACTGGCTGGTATCGCGCTGTCGGTCGCGACCGGCATCCTGATCAAGATGGGCAAGGCGCGCTACGCCTGGGTCACCGGCTTGCCGCTGACGTGGCTGGCGGTCGTCTGCACCAGTGCAGCGGTGGAGAAAGTATTCAGCCCGAATCCCGCGATCGGCTTTCTGTCCGGTGCCGCCACCATGGCCGAGCAACTCGCGGCGGGCACGCTGCCGCCCGATCGCGCCGCGGTGGCCCCGCAATTGATCATCGGCCAGCAGATCGATGCCGCGCTGGCCCTGTTCTTTGCGATCGTGCTGTGGATTGTGATTGTCGACATGCTGCGCATGTCATTACGCATCCGCGCCGGCAAACCCGTGCTGCCGCTGTCCGAAGCCCAGTACATCCGCACGCAGCTCGATCCATCGATGATCACTTCGTCGCATTGACCGCCATGAACCCGATCAACCGTCTCAAAGGACTGTGGCAGTACCTGCGGCAGGTCACCGGCGATGACGCCTACGAGCGCTACATCGCGCATCGGCACATCGCGCACGCCTGCGAACCGCCGCTGACACGACAGGAGTTTTTCACGCGGCGCCAGAACGAGAAATGGAGCAAGGTCAGCCGCTGTTGCTGATATAAGAAAGGAAAAGAGGCCCGACAAGGAAGTTCGAGTTCCCTCTTCCCTCTTCCCTCTTCCCTCTTCCCTCTTCCCTCTTCCCTCTTCCCTCTTCCCTCTTCCCTCTTCCCTCTTCCCTCTTCCCTCTTCCCTCTTTCCCCTTTCCCCTTTCCCCTGGATTTAAGGTTGCGCGAACAGGTGCGGTCCAGGTCTGCGGATCGCCGCATCGAGGCGCGCATCGATCTCATCGAGAGTTGGGCTGTGCTGCTCGATCCACTGCAGGACAGGCTGAATCTGCGCCTGCGTGACCGCCGGGCGCCAGGCAAGCGATGCGGCTGCCGCATGGCAGGATCGATAACAGCCCGAGCCGCGTGGCTCCCAGCGCCAGCCGCCCGCGTAGACCACGGTATATAAAATTCTGGCCTGGGCTTCGCTCACGCCCTCCACGATGCTGGCCGCGTGAAGGGTGCGATGCACCTGCCGCCATGCTTCACTCCTGGCCCGGCAGAAATAGTCGTGCACGACGGCAGCCTTTCGATATTCCGATGGGTACGGCAGCCCGCCGGTCGCATACAGTTCGCGCGGGATGGTTTCCCCATCCAGAATCGCGCCTTTGCTCGCGCGCCACACTTTGCCGTCCGCGTCCGTAAAGGCCACCTCTTCCAGCAGTCGCAGCTTCTGGGCAAATTCGATTTCATCCAGCACTTCTATTACGACTTTGCCGGAAAATCCGGTGTGATCCACGCCATTCGCAAGCGCGCTCAAGCTCGCCGCCACGATCGTGAGCAACAGCATTGCCGCTTGCGCAGTCCTCTGAAGGCGTATGCACTTCATCGCACCATTCTGTCCCAATCCGCGTTTATCGTCACCGGCCGCACCGACTGCGTGCCGGGCGGGAATTAACACGCCAGGGTTTCGGCGACCACTCGCCAGGCGGCCAGTTTCTGTGCGAAGGAGCGCGACGCATGCGCGGGACTGGTAGAGGGCAGGCGCGTGAAGCGCAAGCCAGGGTCGCTAATCCGCACATACCGATGAAAACAGTTCTCGGCCTTTGAACCGTTGAAGAACACGTGGCGGACCTGCGGGTGAGCCTTGAAGAACCCCGGAAAATCGTTCGGCACGATCGACTCTTCGTCGATATCGACATCCAGACTGCCCTCGCGCACGCACGAGGCCATGACATCCCATACGGCAAGCCCCATACGCCGCAGGATCTGGACGCGCTTTACATAAGAAAGCGCCGGGCCGGCACCGAACAACTCCCCCATGATTGGCCAGAATGAATTGTGGGCATATGCGTAATAGCGCCCCGCCCGCAGCGACGCGGTGCCGGGCATGCTGCCCAGAACGAGCACGCGCGAGGTACGGGATGCGATCGGCGGAAAACTGCAGACTCGCAGTCTGGCGGTCGGCTCCGGCGCTTCCAGGCATGCACGCTTCATCGTCTTTCCGCACCGCGGGGGCACTGCCCGCTTCCTTGATGACATTCCATGAGACCAGGTGGCTTCAGACAGGGCCTCGCGCCCACAGTTCACATTGCTTTCAGCCCTACGTGCAGGGCGCTGCCGCGGCAGGCGACGCTCTACCGTGGCTCTTTTCGCTTGCAATCTGGGAGCGTTGCTTGCAATCTGGGGGCGGCTGGATAGACTCTGCTCACGCATGAACGCTCCCGATAGCCAGAACGCAAGGCACGTGGCCGACAGTTCGCTGCAGCGGATTTTACAGCGTACGACGCATGTCGCCGCGCGGCTTATGCGCGCGCCGATGGCACTCGCAGGCATGACCGACGAAGACCGCTGGATCCTCGCGACTTCCGGCATTCCCGAGCCCTGTCCAGCGCAGTATGTGGAGCTGCTGAAAAACCTTCGCGACAGCGGCAATCCGACACTCGATACGTCGGTGCCTTCGTCGGTTCGCGCGCTTGGCATCCAGGCGTACGTTGCCGTGCCTGTCATGGATCGCAATGGCGAGGCCAAAGCCTATGTCTGCGTGCTGGATCAGCAGGCGCGTTCGTGGGAGAAGGACGATCTGCAAGCGCTCGAGGAGTTGTGCGTAGGCCTCGCCGACGCATTTGAATTGGTGCAACTGGCCGCGGATACGGACACGACCCAGGAGGACGTTACGCAAGGGTCGCCGACTCGCCCGGGCGAATTGCCTTTCGTGCTGGTATTTCAGGCGCATCCGCTGCCCTTGACGATTCATGATTACCCGCAAGGCCGGTATCTGGATGCCAACAATGCATGGCTGGCGCAAACCGGCTTCACCCGCGACGAGGTGATCGGCAAGACTTCCAGCGAACTGAACGTCTTCGTGGACCCGTCCTTGCGCGTCAAGCTGTTCCAGCAACTCACCGAGCAGGGATATGCTCGCGGCCTCGAGGGCGATCTGCGCATGAAAAACGGCAATGTGCGCCGGTGTCTGCTCACGTCGCAGCAAGTCACGATGGGCGGCCGCGTGCGGCTGCTCAGCGGCATCCAGGACATCACGGAACTCAAGCGCATCGAAACTGAATTGCGCGCAAGCGAAGAGCAGATGCGACTCATCACGCACGCGCTGCCGATCTACATCCTGCATTGCGATACGCAGTTTCGCTACAAGTTCGTGAATACCGCATACGCGGCCCGTCTGGGGCTTGCACCCGATCAGCTCATAGGCAAAACCATTCGGGACATATTGGGCGACCAGGTTTGGGAAGCAGTCAAGGACAAGGTCGAACGGGTGATTCAAGGCGAACCCATCGAGTACGAAGCGCTGTTGCCATACCGGGGCCTTGGTCCGCGCTACGTGCGTTCCGTCAGCGTGCCAGAACTCGACAAGGATGGAACGGTACGCGGCTTGATCGGCGTGCTGGTCGACATCACCGAGCAGAAGGCGATGGAAGCAGAGCGCGCAAAGCTGTTGGCGCACTCCCTGGAGCAGGCGACGCAGTTACGCGCCGCGGACCGGCACAAGGACGAGTTCCTTGCGATGCTGGCCCACGAACTGCGCAATCCGCTGGCGCCGATCAACACCGCGGCACAGCTATTGCCGGGTCTGGTGCAGAAGGGACCCCAGGCCCGCCAGGTGGTTGATATCGTCCAGAGGCAGGTCAAGCACATGACCCGCCTGGTGGAAGATCTGCTCGATATATCCCGGCTCACTTTGGGCAAGATCACGCTGCGCAAGCAAATCGTGGACGTTGCGCAAGCGGTACATGCCGGCGTCGAACTGACCCGTCCTCTGATCAACGATCGCCACCATGCGGTCAGCATCACCATCCCGGCTGATCGCCTGATGGTATCCGGAGATCCGGCGCGCCTTGCGCAGGTGGTCAGCAACCTTCTGAATAACGCTGCCAAGTACACCGAAGAGCACGGCAGGATCGCCATCAGCGTCGAAAAGCAGGATGAGGAAGCGGTCATCAGAGTCGCCGACAATGGCATCGGCATTGCGCCTGATCTGCTTCCGCATGTGTTCGAATTATTCACGCAGGCCGAGCGGACGCTCGACCGGTCCCAGGGTGGCTTGGGCATCGGACTCGCGCTGGTCAAGAACCTGGTCACGATGCATGGCGGGAGCGTCGAAGTTCACAGCCAGGGATCACACACCGGCACGGAATTCATCGTGCGTTTGCCATTGCAGATCGATCGGGTACTGACGCAGGCGGAGGGTTCGGCGGCTTGTGCTTCGGTGACACCGAGACGCATGCTTGTGGTGGACGATAATGTCGATGCCGCGGACAGCCTCGCGATGCTGCTGCGCGCGCATGGTCACGAGGTATTGGTGGCTTACGACGCGGCAGCCGCGCTGGACGTCACGCGCGACAAGCGTCCCGATATACTGTTGGTGGATATCGGCCTGCCCGGCACCGACGGCTATACCCTGGCACCCAAGTTACGCGAAATCGACGTTTCGCGGACCATCACCCTGATTGCCGTCACCGGCTATGGACTCGCCGAGGATCGCGAGCGCAGCAAAGCAGCCGGTTTCAACCATCATCTCGTCAAGCCGGTCGACATCGACGTATTGCGCAGCTTGCTCGCGCAGCCATCATCATGATGCGAGTCGATGTGCGCGACGATAACGGCGCTGCTCAATACGCCCGCCCTCAACCGCCGAAGGCGACCCACATCGCGATACCCGTTGCTGCGATGGATAAGGCGAACGCCGCGACACAAAGCCACTTCAGGCGCCTCTGATTTGCCTCCGCGAGTGTCATTTGCTGCAAGGCCTCGACCGTCGCCTTGATCTGCTCAGCCAGTTCCCTGATGTGGGTATCATTCGCGGAGGCAGCCGCCTGCAACTCCGTGATCTGCTGTTGCAACGTCGCCGAGTCGGCCGCGCCGGTCCTGCGCGTGAACACCGGTTTAGCCGCAGAAACAATCGTCCCCACGTGCGGAAGTACGGCTTTGATTGCGGGAATAAGCCAGGCGGGCATGAAGTCTCCTTGTCGATAGGTCTATGCGTTCGCGGATTCGGCCGACGCACGATTATTTCCTGGGTAAAGTGGAAGCATACTCCACGGCCCGACCCACCCAGTGGCCGAGAACTTGCTCGTCGCCGAGTGCTGCGCCGCTGACCAATAGCCAGCCCTTCATCGGGCGGCCGCTTGGATCGAACAGGCGGGCCCCGGGTTCCGCCAGCGCGTGTTGTGCTGATGCATGATCCATGCGCACGATCAGATCGGGACCATACACGCCACAGCTCATGTTCCCATGCAACAGGAACGCCAGTCCGCCGAACATTTTCTTTTCGACGATGCCTGCCCTGTCCCCGAGTCGTTGCCGTACACGCTGTGCGAGGCGCTCATCGAATGGCATACGAATTCACGCGGCCGACGCCGTACCCCAATAGTGATAAGTCAACGCGCGCGGTCCAGGCAGGTACCCGGCCTGCGTGCCTGAAGAATTGAATCCGGCAGCGCGCAGCAATGCTGGAATGTCCCGGTTCAGATGGCATCCGCCCGCGATCCTCGACCAAACCGGCGTTAGACGATTCTGCCAGCGGCGCACCCCGGATTCCGGTGCCAACCCGTGTTCACAGAACACGAGTTTGCCGCGGGGCTTGAGCACGCGGCGCATTTCCTTTAGCGCATTGCCTATGTCGGGGATACTGCACAGAGAGTACGTCACAACAACGGTATCGAACGCGGCATCCGGGTATGGGATGCTTTCGGCCGACAGGCGCACCAGTTCCACGGCAAGTCCTGAACGCTGAATCCTCTGGCGGATGCGGCGGTGCAAGGCCAGACCTGGATCCAGACCAGTGATGCTCGCAACGCGAGCCCGGTCATAGAATTCGAGATTCAGGCCCGTTCCGAACCCGATTTCCAGAACGTTTCCCTGAGCCAGGGGCACGACCATTTGGCGTTGCCGCCTGATCGGCGCGATGCCGCAGGCGACATCCGTAAGCCAGGGCAGGAGGTTGCGCTCATACCAGTTCGGGCGCGAAGCCTCAGACATGCCGGAACCCATTCTGCGAGGTCTCGTGCCGCCGACGTCGGCTGAAATCAGGCGGAAAAACAAACCAGGCAGCCACAACGACCAAGCCGAACAGCGAATAGCCAAGCGCGAAGATCCACGCCGGCAGATCGTAGTACAGCAACCATTGCAGCCAGTGGGCAATGAAGCCGCCGCTGTAAACGGATTCTTGCGCGTTCGCTCGCAGCCACATCTCCAGTACTGTGAGAGGACAGGCATATTGCAACCACGTTTCGATGACGATGATGCCGATTGCACCGATATGCGCAAGCCTGAACCACGGCGCGTTTGCGCCCGGCCATTTGAAAATGTTCCCCAGGATGATGTATAGCAGCCCGACCACCACAAACGCCGCGATGGCGACATGTAGCGTCAGGACCGTATCGGCCAATAGCGAATAAAGCGATGCGCGCATCTGGCGCTCCTCAGTCCCTGGACATGCACGGCGCTATCCGCACACGCCTCGGCCGATTGAGCCGTTGCTATTCACTGGATCAGGGCCCGCATTTTACGCCGGCTTGTCGAGCTTGTTGCCTCGGCCCCGAAATCCGTCACGACGATGTCGAGGGAATCGTGAACGCATTCTGATGCGTCAACGCTGTCTCGCATTTTTTCGTCCTCTTCTTCTGCTTCATTTCGCCTTCCAGCAGCACCCAGAATCCGTAATTTTCTCTATCTTGGTTTTGCGGCAGTGGCTCATGTCCTTGAGCTGGGCGATCATGTCGCGCGATTTCTCCGGTGCGCTTTTTCGTGTGTCGGTTCTGTCTGGCCGGCGATTCGACTTGGCGTTTTTTACCTTGGCGAAGCTAGGCCACCCGCTCGTCCATATCCGCGGCCCGCACGATATAGCCGCCGGATTTCTCATCATGCTCGAGTTTGAGCAGGCCACGGGTTGCTGCTTCCTCGAGCAGGCTGTTGAAGCTGCGAAAGCCGTGATAAGTCTCGTTGAATCCGGGATTGCGGCGCTTGAGCGCCTGCTTGATCATCGAGCCCCAGATTTTTTCCTCGCCTCCGCGCTCGACATTGAGTGCGTCGAATGTGGATACCACGAGATCAAGCGCCTTTTGCGTTTTGTCGTCCGCCGCCGTTTCCCGTTCGGCTGGCTCCGCAGGCTCAGGCGCGGATGTCGCCTTGCCTGCCGCAGGCTTGGCGGATTTCCTGCGGGGTTGACGTTTGGCCAGCGGCGCCTTACGCACCAGATCGTCGTAGAAAATGAACTCGTCGCAGTTCGCGATCAGCAGATCGGATGTCGAATGCTTTACACCCACGCCAATGACCTCTTTGTTATTTTCGCGCAGCTTGGAGACCAGCGGCGAGAAATCGGAATCGCCACTGACGATGACGAAGGTATCTACGTGCAGCTTTGTGTAGCACAGATCGAGAGCGTCCACGACCAGGCGGATATCGGCGGAGTTCTTGCCGGACTGGCGCACGTGCGGAATCTCTATCATCTCGAATGCCGCTTCATGCATGGGCGCCTTGAACTCCTTGTAACGATCCCAGTCGCAATAAGCCTTCTTGACGACGATGCTGCCTTTGACGAGCAGGCGCTCCAGCACTTTCTTCATGTCGAAGCGATCGTATTTGGCCTCGCGCACGCCTAACGCAAGATTCTCGAAATCGCAGAACACCGCCATGTTGCGGGTGTCGCTTTGGTTGATCATTGGTTGGTTTGAGTTGGATACTGGTTAGTGGTGAGACAAATAGTGGCCCATGCATCGAGAATAATGAATCATCAGAACGAACCACGAACCGGACGGCTAGCCGATGCTGGCGATCGCGCAACCAGAATCATCCGGCGTGAGACGGCGGGTGATTCTTCGGGCCAATTACGCCTGTCTAGGCCGCTTTGGCATCGGCAGCCATCGCTTGGCGTACCGCGGCGGCGAAACGATCGATATCCGCCCGATCGATATCGAGGTGGGTGACCAGGCGAATAGTGCCCTGACCGCTGATCAGCATGCCTTGTTTCTTCAGATGCTCGCGCAGGCGTACCGAGCGCTGCGGCTCCACCTGAATGTAGACCATGTTGGTCTGTGCGCCTCCCGGAGCCACGACGACGCCCTCGATGTTCGCCAGCGCCTGTGCCAGCGCACGCGCATTATCATGATCCTGCGCCAGGCGCTCGACGTGGTTTTCGAGTGCGTAAATACCGGCTGCCGCAATGATGCCCGCCTGACGCATGCCACCACCGACCACCTTGCGCCAGCGCCGCGCCTTGGCGATGAGCGCCTTCGATCCGCATAGCACTGAGCCAATCGGTGCACCAAGTCCCTTGGACAGGCATACCGAGACGGAATCGAAATGTCGGCTAATCTCGGTAACCGGCACCTTCAGATGTACGGCTGCGTTGAACACCCGTGCGCCATCAAGGTGCAAGCCTAGCTCGCGCCCGCGCGTAAAATCCCGGGCGCGCTTCAGGTAATCCAGCGGCAAGACCTTGCCGCCCTGTGTGTTCTCCAGACATAGAAGCCGCGATTTCGCAAAATGCGAGTCATCGGGTTTGATGGCGGCTTCGACACGGCCCAGATCCAGGGAGCCATCGGGCTCGTAATCGAGCGGTTGCGGCTGAATGCTGCCCAGTACTGCGGCTCCGCCGCCTTCGTACTTGTACGTATGCCCCTGTTGGCCGACGATGTACTCGTCTCCCCGTTCGCAGTGCGCCAGCAGCGCCAGCAAATTACTCTGGGTACCGCTGCATACGAAAAGCGCCGCTTCCTTGCCCAGCTTGGCCGCCGCCATTTCCTCCAGGCGGTTGACTGTCGGATCCTCGCCATACACATCATCGCCGACCTCGGCCGCCTGCATGGCGGCACGCATCTCTGCAGTGGGCTTCGTGACGGTATCGCTACGCAAGTCGATGACTTTCATGTGAGAGCTCCGCTGACACGCCGGGCGGCATGCTTGGTATTCTTCAGGCCGAGTTTACCGCGTTTGCCCAGTCCGCTCCAATCCTGCCCCTTTCTCGCCCCTCTCCGGATTTCTGGAAGCATCGCACATGAAACGCCGTCTATTTGCCGCCTTGAGCTTCGCCACAAGCCTGCTGAGCCCGTCGCTGGCTGGCGGCGAGGAAAACATCACGCAGGGAATCTTGATCTGGCGTGACGACAGTTGCTTCTTTTTTGTCCTGCAACCGCCCGAAGGATTCGGTCTGTACGAATTCCTGGGAGGGCCAAGCCCCAGGTCGGCAATGTTTTAGCAGGGCAAACTGACCGGATTCGGTGGACGCAAGCTGACGAATCTAACGGTCGGCAAACCCACCATGGCCTACTCAGAGACTTTTACCGACACCAAGAGCCAGATGGAAAAAAAGATTCCTCGACAGTGCCGCAAGAAAAAATCGTTCGAAGAACTTGGCGTGCAACGAGGGCTCGCAACGACCCGCTCCGCCGAGGCGCCCTGGCGCTGCAGGTTTGCCGAGACCGAGGCTCGGAGTTATCATGATCGATGGCTGGCAGGTGGCAAGCCAGGCGCCCGAATCGAGCCCTGCAACGCGGCGAAACCGCGGCCGGCTCGGACCCAAGTTCCCATTCCGTAAGGACTTTCCATGTTTCGAAAAATAATTCAGGTTGTTTCCTTGAGCGTGCTGTTCTTCTTCCCGCTCGTAGCGCAGTCCGAGGAAGAGAATACGGTCGCGGTGCAGACCGGTGAATTGATCTGGCGCGACCCGAGCTGTTTTTTCTTCGTGCTCAAGATGGGCGAGAGCTACGCGCTGTTCGAGTTCCTCGGGGGTCCCAGCCCGATGGTCGGCAACGTTTTCGAAGGCAAGCTTGCCGCCTTCGGCACGCGCAAGATCGACAACAAGACCGAAGGCAAGCCCACCATGGTCTATTCGGAAGCATTCGATCTGACGAAATCCCTGATGGACAAGAAAATCCCCCGGCAATGCAAACGCAAGAAGGATTTCGAGGCATTGCCCGGATGAATGCCGGCGCCGTCGTCGTCCGCATGAGTGTGCTGGTGGCACTCATGACGGCCGCACACGGCGTGCTGGCGGCCGATGGCGTGGTTATCTGGCGAAACTACGACTGCGGATTCTTTATCCTGCAGACGAAGACGGGTTATGGTTTGTACGAATGGATGGCCGGCCCCTATCCCAACGAGAGCGACATCATCGAAGGCGAGCTACAACGACAAGGAGAACATCGCGTCAATAACAAGACCGCCGATGTGCCGACGACCATTTTCCTCGATACTTTCTCGGCCAAACGCGGCGAAATTGCTGCGCGCATTCCCGCCAAATGCAAGACACGGCCGGGTTACATCCCTTTCGAAGGGCAATAATGCGTTCTAGCCGGCGGGTTCGGCGCGATCCAACAACGTCCTGAGCGTCACCGTGCGCAGACTATCGGGATACGCCGTAGCAAACTGTGCCACCAGGTTGCGCGCTCTGGTCAGGTGTTCCGCGCGCTTCGCGGTCTGCGACGCGAGCTGCGCCGATTGGAGGTAGCAGACCGCGAGGATAAACGTTACTTCTTCTCGCTGGGCCGGCTGCGAAATGTCACGCAACATCGTCTCCCCCGCGCGGATTTGCGCGGCAAGCTCTTTGGAGGATCGCGATGAAGGCCGCAGAGGATCCGAGCCCATGGCCTCATAGAACTGTTTCCTGAACATCTCGAACGCCGCTTGCGACGCAATCGGTCCCGACGCCACCCACTGTAACGCCTGCCGGTAATAGCGCAAATTTGCCGTGAAGCGTTTCGCCGACGGCGAGTACGCCAGCGGCGTGCCGCGCGAAGTCAATTCGTTCATCAGTACACTCGAGGCCAGACCTTGCACCTTGCCGTGGGCATCGATATCGCTGTTGAACAACTCGCCGATCTCGTCCAGCGTCTGGCCGAGCCGGATGCTGGCCTGTGCCCGCGCCGCGTCGTCCTGCTCCGATGCGAGGGTTTGTTGCAAGTGGGCAACTCGCGAGAGATATAGCTGCACGGCCTCGCTGGTCAGCGCGTCGTGCGCACCTGCATGCAGACCCATGCCGGCCATCAGCGACGCTGCGAGCAAACGAACCAGCCTGTCACGAAAGCCTCTGATATCCCGGTGCGACATCGCCGAGCCGCTCCCTAGCGCGGGATCGCAGGTACATTGATCCGCCGGGCCTCCGCGAACGCCAGTGCGCCGGCGTGCGCCGGGATCTGTCTCGCGTCGCTTGTGGTACGGCCGGGAACGTGCAGGCCCAGTTGGAAACCCTGATCGGTCGCGGCATAGGCCATCAATGCTTCGGCCACCAGATAGCCGTGCTGCGGCAAAAAATCCTCGCGACAAATCAGGCAATAATCGTCGGTCTGGACCAGCACGCGCAGCGCAATGGGGCCGACCTCCTGAAATGGGGCTTCGCCGCGATACATGGCCAGCGCGTTTTCACGCGAGACTACAGCGACGTCCGCCTGACGCGTGGCAATGAGGCTGGCGATACGTTGCACGCGCGGTCCGCGCCCGACTCTGGCTTTGCTGTCGGGCAAAGCCTCTCGCACGACTGCCGCGAAAGTTTCCCCCAGTTCGTCGGCCGCCAGGTCGTCGCGGCTCGTCAGGATGATCAGATGTGTTGCGCGGTACACCATCCACTGCCGGTAAGGCGAGTGGCCGCACAGCAGTAGCCATGCGGCCGATGCCGAGGCCAGCGAGAGAAATCTGCGGCGATCCACAGGTGCTGCAGAAAGACTGCTATGCGTGTGCGTGTTTCTTTGCGTCATGCCGGGTGCCCAAAGGACCGAGGAACCGCGGGAAGGGCGTAGCTGACTCCCCTTCCCGCACGCATCGTTCGCCTGCTTACTTGCGAATATGTTCCAGCGGACAGATCGTCGAGACCGCATAGTTGGGCACGTCCACGACGTTGCCGATACGCAGATCGCAGGCGACACTGGCATACACATAGGCCTGCACCGCGCTCCAGCCATAAGTTCTCGCCAGCCAATCGATCATCTCGTTCAGCGAGGCGCGCGCCGCGACCGTAAGATCCTCAGACAGATTGGTAAGAGGCCCGATCTTCTCGCCACCGAGGTATTTGTGCTGCGGCGGTACTTCGCCGGCCTTCTTGATCGGATAGCCCACGGTGGCATGGAAGCGATCGGGTTCGAGTTTCTTCAACTGTGAACCACCTTCGAAATGCGGGCCCGATTTCAACAGCGACGCCATGCCCTTTCGGATCTCGGTTCTAACCGTAACCTTCGCGCCCATTTCAATCGCAGTTCCCGCTACCTCACCGTCGCCTTGCGCATAGTGCACGTCACCTATGAAAAGGCCACAACCGTCGATGTAGCAGGGCAACAACAGCGTGGTGCCCGCCACCATCTGCTTGACATCCATATTGCCGCCGTTCTCCCGCGGCGGAATCGTGCGCAGGCACTTGTCCTTGTGGCTGCCTTCGGGACCGCACACGGCCGCCGGCAATGCGCCGGTTGGTTGAGGCGGCAGCGCGACGCCACCGGCCTTGGCCAGTTGGGCCTCGCGCGCTTCCCACGCGTCCACTTCCGCAGAGCCTGGCAGCACGCCCACGGTGCCCATGAATCCGTTGAAAGGAATGCGCACGCCCGGCAGCTGATCCGATACGGCTTCGAGGCTGTTCAGTTTCCAGTTCGCAATGAAGGGCTCGGTGAACCGGTCCCGCAGAAACCCGAATCCCGGCACCACGGTTGTGTAGCCGTACTCGTCAGGCTCGATGCCGATCAGGGTCACGGCGAGTACGTCGCCGCGTTTCGCGCCCTCGATATGCACCGGGCCGGTCAGCGGATGCACCAGATTCAGGTCGATTGCGCCAAGATCTTTTGGCAGCGAATTGACGTTCAGATCCGAGTCGAGCGCATCGCGTGTCTCGAACGTAAGGTTATAACCCGGCTTGGCCGTCATGACGGGTTTAATCGCGGGGTGATAACGGTTGAAACAGTTCTTGTCGTCGACGCAGTGCGCGCCCATTTTCTTGACGAGCACAGACGGTTGCGTTTTGACATCGGTGGTGTCCGCAATGGCGGCACCGGTGAACAATCCTGTCAGCGCCAGCGACAGACATATACGTTTCATGGCAATCCTCCCCTGGGGTTAGCACGCTGCGGCGGAAGGAAACTATGCGACTGGAATCCAGTCGATGTCAATGTCTTGCCAACGCTAGCGTACGATTCCCAGAGCGCCAAGGATAAAGGCATAGGTGAAAGCGATCTCTTTCAGATAGTCATATCGCCCCGATGCTCCGCCGTGCCCGGCCTCCATGTTCACGCGCAGCAGCAAAGGATTGCCATCGCTCCTCAGGCTGCGCATTTTCGCTACATATTTTGCCGGCTCCCAGTACATGACCTGGCTGTCATTCAGCGACGTTTCGACCAGCATCGCCGGATATTGTTTGCTGTCCAGATTGTCGTAAGGCGAATACGCCGCCATGGCTTCAAAATAAGCCTTGTCGTTGGGGTTGCCCCACTCTTCGTACTCTCCAGTCGTCAGCGGCAGACTCGCATCGAGCATGGTGTTGATGACGTCAACGAAAGGCACCTCCGCGACCACTGCCCTGAACAATTCCGGCCGAAGATTGGTGACCGCACCTACCAGCAATCCGCCGGCGCTGCCGCCGTGTATGGCGAGGCGGGAGGGTTCCGTGTAGTGCTCGCGAATCAGGTGTTCGGCGCAAGCGATGAAATCGGTGAAACTGTTCATCTTGTTCAGCATGCGCCCTTCGTCATGCCAGCGTTTTCCCATTTCCCCGCCGCCGCGAACGTGCGCGCACGCAAAGATCACGCCGCGATCCAGCAGGCTCAGCCGCGTAGAGCTGAAATCGACGTCGAGTGGATAGCCGTATGCCCCGTATCCGTACAACAGCAGAGGTTGCGGCACGTTACGGCGCAGGTCGATGCGGTAGACCAGGGAAATCGGAATGCGCGTACCATCGCGCGCAACCGCGTAGTGCAGTTCGGAGCGGTATTGCCCGGGATCGTAACGTTTGACCTCACGCTGCTTGAGCAGCGTCCGCTTGCGCGTATCGAGCTGATAATCGTATTCGGAATCCGGGGTAATGTAGGAACCGTAGTGAAATCGGTAAACGTCGGAGTCGAACTCCATGTTCGCGCCACCGCCCACCGAATACACCGGTTCTGGCATTTCGATAACGTGCTCATCCCGATCCGCAAGGCGAATTACGCGCAGCCGCGGGAACCCGCCGGCGCGCTCATGCGCAACCAGGTGCCGCGCGAATACTTCGACACCTTCGAGCATGACGTCATCGCGCTGTGCGATGACCTGTTGCCAATGTGACGGCGACGGATCATGCACCGGTGCGGTTACCAGGCGGAAATTGCGTCCCTTGTCGTTGGTTACGATGTAAAACAGCCCATGACCGTGATCGACGTAGTACTCATGTTCCGGCCGCCTTGCGAGCAGCAATGAGGGAAGTTCATGCGGGGCGTCTGCGCGCAGCGCGCGCACTTCGGACGTGGTCGCGCTGTGCGACGTCAGGAACAGGTACTCGTTGCTTCGGCTGCGCGTCACGGAGACGGAAAAGCGCGCGTCGGTCTCCTCGTAAATGAGGGTGTCCTCGCTGCTGCCAAGTTCGTGGCGATAGATGCGGTAGGCGCGCTTGGCGTCGTCTTCGATCGCATAGAACAGCGTACGATTGTCCGACGCCCAGGCCACCGAGCGCGCTTTCTCGATGCGGTCGGGCAACATGCGTCCCGTGCGCAAATCCTTGCACTGCAACGTGTACTGCCGAAAACCCGTGGTGTCGGATGAATACGCCAGCAGATTGCCATCCGGACTGACTTCGAAGGCGCCGAGCGAAAAATACTTGTGCCCCCTGGCGGCCCGATTCGCATCGAGGATGATCTGCTCGGGAGCCTTCAGGCTGCCTTGGCGGCGACAGAAGTAACGGTATTGCCGACCTTTTCGGGTACGCGAGTAATAGAAATAACCGCCTTCGCGATAAGGCACCTCCACGTCTGTTTCCTTGATTCGTGCCAGCATCTCCCGGTATAGCGTATGCTGCAGCCGCTGCGAGGGTTTCATCATCGCGGCCGTATAGGCGTTTTCCGCCCGGAGATAGGCGTTCACGGCGGGGCTGCCCTTGTCGCGCAGCCAGTGATAGTCATCGGCGCGAGACACGCCATGGAGCTCGGTGGTAACCGGCAAGCGCCGGCCGACGGGTGCAACGGGATTCGGGGGCACTGGTAAAAACTCCTGATCGGAAGGGTAAGCGCGCTGGACTTGACGCGCTTTTTGCAGATGGGGACGAAGCACCGGATTTCCAAGCTTCTACGGCAGGGCGACTACACAAGCTACCGGATTGTGTGACGGGCCGGCTGTTTGTAAGCTGTAGCAGCTTTAGGGACTTCTCATGAAAAACTACGAATCCGAGACAACGCAATTCATCCGCGACTTTCTGAAGAAACATCCGGAAGTCGTCGAGAAACAAAGACAGGCTCGTGCCACGTGGTGGGATCGCCGGCAGGACTTCAAGGAGCGCGAACGCCTCAAAGCTGCCGGAGTACCGAAAAAAAGCTACGAGTACTACTGAGCCGACCCCGCGCTACCAGGAGTACCCCAGGGTTAGCAGCAGTGCCCGGTCCGTTTTGTCGCGCCCGGCGGAGGGCTGACTGTCCCAGTCGATGTTGTATTGCGCGGTGGCGTTAAGTTTGTCCACCAGGGGAACCCGCAACCCCGTCTGGGAGCGCACGAAGACTTCATCGGCATCGTCCAGGCTGATGTAGGCTTCGTTGCTGTGGAAGAACTTCAGCTTGGCATAGAGCAAGCGGTCGAATTTCAGCCCCAGGCGGGCGGCCGGGTAGGAATCATCTTCGCCATCAATGGCATCGGTATTGACATAAGTGATGCCGCCTTCAAGAGCCAGATTGGTCTTGTCGGTCTCGTAAAACTGGTAACCACTACCGAGGCCGAGCGTCGTGCGCAGGCGTATGTCCTTGAACCGGTCATTCTCGAAGTTTCCATTGGCATATGCGTACCAGTTCTTCGAAATAAAGTGGTCGTATTTGCCATATCCGAGCCAACTCGACTCGGTTTCCACTCCTTCATCTTCAGCCTGCGCGCCACGCGCGCCCAGCGTGAACCGGTTGTCGCGCGTGCGGAAAACGCCCTCGGAGTCGAGGTAGAATTTCGTGGTCTCGGAGTTGCCCGCCGTCGACGAATACCCTGCATTAACGTGCCCGCTGACCTTTAATCCGTCTCCCGAGATCTCGGGAGACGGATTGATGTACTGAAGTTTCTCCAGGGGTATCGGCCCGCTGCTCACCGTTTCGCCGGTGACGATGACACTCCCGTCCTGGTCAGAGCGCATCGTGCCAACCAACCTGCTGCCGCCCTCGAAATACAAGGAAATCGGCTCATCTGTCGTGATGCGCCGAATTTCAGACCATTCGATGTTCAGATTTCCTGCGTACGGCGTCTTGAATACCAGCGAACTCGTTTCCTTGCGAACCACCTTGCCACTGATCCGATCGCCATTGGCGAGCACGACTTCGTCGGCCAGCGCGCTCGCTGCAAGCGACAGGCACAACATTGACATTGCGGACCAGCCTGCGATGCTTTTGTTGATTTGAGTCATGGTTTTTCCGGACATTTCCGATCGCATGAACCGATGCAAGCCACGGATGTTGAAAGAACGCGAATACCACGAAGAGTTCCCAAAACATTCTTTCCGCGTAGCCGGTAGAGCCTGGCTGATGCTTTGGTGCGTGGCGTTGGCCGCATTTCTGGCAAAATGAAATGCTCACCGAAAAACGAAGTCAATACGCGAAGGACGTCTCACATGATAGCCCGACTGCTCGCCTGCACCGCCTGCCTCATGGGCCTGAATCTGTTGCTGTCTTCCGCACGCGCGGCCGAAGAACCCGTACCCATCGAGCAGGAGCCGCGGCACCGGCTGGCATTTGCCAATGACCATGTGCGCTTCTTCGACGTGCAACTGGAACCGGGTTATGAATCGCGCTATCACTGGCATCGCAACGACGGCGTATTCGTCAACATCGCTTCGGCGCCGACCATCGCGCAGGATCTTGGCAAGGAGCCGGTTCGGCGCGGCGAGCGGGCAATCGGCGAAACCTATTTCATCGACTACGCGGCGCGGCCCAAAGCGCATCGCGTGACCAATCCCGGCAGTAGCGTTTATCACGTCACGGACACCGAGATCCTGCGCGGCTGCAATGCCGCCGGATCGTTCGTGGAGGGGCCGAATCAGAATCTCCTACTCGACAACTCGAGCGTCTTCGTGACCAGAGTCATACTGCATCCGGGCGAATACACGGAACTGGCTGCACCCTGCGGCATGCTGGTGGCAGTGTCGGAAGGAGACATCGCGTTGCAATCGAGTGCTCAAAGTGAAAAAATCAGCCTGCGACCGGCCGGATTCAGATGGCGACAGCAAGCCGAAACCATACGACTGCTCAACACCGGCAAGTTCGTGTTTCACGCAATCGATATACGGCTCAAATAGCGCCGGTCCTCTGACGCATGGAGCGCAATCGCCGGAATGTGATCTCGCTGGCCGCGTGTCAGGCGCTGCTGGTCATGAACAACGCGACCATGATTTCCATCGGCACCCTGGCGGCCGATGCATTGGCGACCAACAAGATGCTCGTCACGGTGCCCGCGACGGCCTATATCATCGGCGGCGGACTGACCACATTGCCGATCTCACTGCTCATGAAGCGCAAGGGCCGCCGCGCGGGGTTCATGGTCGGTTGCGCATTCGGCATGCTCGGCGGAGGCCTGGCGGCCGCGGCCATGCTGGCCCACAACTTCTGGATGCTCGCCCTGGCCGCGCTGGTGTCCGGCGTTTACACGGGATCGGGGGGCTTTTACCGCTTCGCGGCGGCGGACAGCCTGGCGTTGAATGCGCGAAGCAAGGCAATTTCGCTGGTGCTGGCGGGCGGCATCATCGGCGGGATCTTCGGACCCGAAGGCAGCAAGCTCACCAAAGGAATGCTCGATACGGTCTTCGCCGGCACGTTTCTGTCGCTGGTGCTGCTGGCCGCGATTTCGATGCTGATCCTGCGGCGCCTGGATTTGCCGCTGCCTTCGCACGAGGAACAACATGGCGCGACGCGCACGCTTTCCACGATCATGCGCCAGCCGGTCTTCATCGTCGCCGTACTCGGCGGTATCACCGCTTACGGCGTCATGAATCTGCTGATGGCGGCTACGCCGCTCGCCATGCAGTTGTGTTCGCATTCCTATGGCGCGGCGATGCTGGTCATCGAATGGCACATTATCGCGATGTTCGCGCCGGCCTTCGGCACGGGATGGCTCATCGCAAGAGTCGGCACGCTTCCGGTCATGTTCACCGGCGTGCTGCTCAACGTGTGCGCCGTAATGATCGCCATTTCCAGCATTACGGTGACGGCGTTCTGGTCGGCGATGGTGCTCGTCGGCGTGGGCTGGTGCTTCCTGTTCGTCGGCGGCACGACTTTGCTCACTGAGGCCTACGCTCCGGCCGAAAAAGCCAAGACCCAGGGCATGAATGACTTGCTGATCTATTTCACCATGGCGTCGACATCGCTGACCTCTGGCGCCGTGCTGTATGGATACGGCTGGAATGCGTTGAATCTCACCGCTTTGCCGTTGCTTGTCATAACAGCCATCGCCATCATCTGGCTCGCGTCGATCCGTCGCAACCGGCGCCCCGCTATTGCCTCCGGCGCGGCCTGAGCGCCATATGCCGGTCTCATTGAGCGTACTGGACCAGTCCCCCATCGTCAGCGGATGTTCGGCTGCCGACGCGCTGCGCGCCACGGTGGCTCTGGCACAGCGCGCGGACGAGCTTGGCTACCACCGCTACTGGCTCGCAGAGCACCACAACATGCGCGGGCTGGCCGACCCGTGTCCGGAGATTCTCCTGGGCCATGTCGCCGCAGCAACGCAGCGCATCCGCGTCGGCACCGGCGGCGTGATGCTGCCCTATTACAGCCCGCTCAAAGTAGCAGAAATATTCCGTATGCATGAAGCGCTGCATCCACACCGGATCGATCTGGGCATCGGGCGCGCGCCCGGAGGCGACCGGCTCACCGCGAACGCCATGAACGCGCAGGCTTTCGATGACATCGAAGGCTTCCCGCGACAAGTCGTCGAGGTCGTCGGTTGGCTCGATCGCACGCTGCCGCCGGAACATCCCTACGCCAGCGTGCAGGCCATGCCCTCGGGATTGAGCTCGCCCGAAGTGTGGTTGCTGGGCTCGTCGGACTATAGCGGCGCCCTGGCCGCATATCTGGGACTGCGCTTCGCATATGCGCATTTCATCAATGCCCACGGCGGCGACTCGGTGGCCCGCGCCTATCGCGACGATTTCCGTCCCTCGCTGCGCGAATCGACTCCTCACTCTATGGTGTGCGTGTTTGCGCTGTGCGCGCAAACCGACGCCGACGCGCAGCGCCTTGCGCTGAGTATCGATCACCGCCGATTGCTCATGGCGATGGGACGCGAAGCGCCGATTGCCACCGTGGCGCAAGCGCAAGCCCATCCGTACACGGAACGCGACCGCGCCATCATCCAACGCGAGCGAGCCCGAGCCATTATCGGCACGCCGGACAGTGTCAAGACGCGGCTGCTGGAAATCGCCGACGCGTATGCCGCGGACGAGCTCATGGTCGTTACCATCACGGGTGACTATGCGAGCCGGCTGCGTTCCTATGAGTTGCTGGCCGCGGAATTTTGCCTCGATCCAGCCACGCGCAAAGCGGCATGAAAGACGTCGTGGCCGGGGAACGCTCGCTGGTGCTGATCCTGGCCGCGATCCAGTTCACGCACATCATGGACTTCATGATCATGATGCCGCTCGGACCGCAATTGATGCGCGTGATGCATATTTCGCCGTACCAGTTCGGTTTGCTGGTTTCGGCCTATACAGTCACGGCAGCAGCGGCAGCATTGGCCGTGGCTTTTTATACCGATCGTTTCGATCGTCGGCAAACGCTGCTTTTTCTGTATGTGGGGTTCACGATTTCCACGCTTTTGTGCGCCATCGCGCCGGGTTACGGCACGCTTCTGGCTGCGCGTGCCTTTGCCGGAGCATTCGGCGGCGTTGCCGGAGCCATCGTGCATTCCATCATCGGCGACGCCATACCAGAACAACGTCGTGGTGCAGCCACCGGCATGATCATGTCCGCGTTCGCGCTGTCGTCGATCATCGGCGTACCCACCGGACTGGTGCTTGCCGCACATTACTCGTGGCGCGCGCCCTTCCTGTTTCTGGCTGTGGTCTCCACTTTGGTGCTTGTTCTGACCTGGAGAATCCTTCCCGCGATGCGCGGCCATATCGTCGAAGGCGTCACGCACCACCCGTTGCAGGCGATGCGATCCGTGTTTGGCAACGCCAATCACAGGCGCGCCTTTGCCTTCATGTTCGCGCTCATGTTTGCCGGCTTCTCAGTGATTCCGTTCATCAGCCCGTACATGGTGGCCAATGTCGGTCTCAGCGAAACCGATCTGCCGTATCTCTACTTCTTTGGCGGGCTCGCCACGGTCTTCACATCGCGATACATCGGCAAGCTGGCCGACCGTCATGGAAAAAAGCAGATGTTCACCGTCATCGGCCTGATCTCGATCGCGCCGCTCCTGATCACCACCAATCTGCCGCCCGTGGCGGTATGGATTGCAATCTGCGCATCGGTGCTTTTCATGGTGTTTGTTTCGGGACGCTTCGTGCCGGCCATGGCGCTGGTGATCTCGAGCGTGGAGCCGCGGCTGCGCGGCGGCTTCATGAGCATCAACTCCGCAATTCAGCAGTTTGGCCTCGGCGCTGCATCGTTTCTGGCTGGAAGCATCATCGGCCACGGGGCGGACGGCGCGCTGACCAATTACTGGCTGGTGGGCCTGATTGCCGTTGCCGCGACGCTGCTCGCAATTGCGCTGGCCTGGCGGGTCAGGCCTGTCGCATAGCGGCGGGGGGGCGAGGGGCGGGCGAGGGAAAGATGAGGGGCGAGGGGGCTAGGGGTGAAGGGCGAGGGGCTATCAAAAGAAAAAACGTTCGGTACTAAGGCAATATCTAATCCGTAATGCCATATCCCAAATCTCTAACCCCTCCTCGCTCCTCGCTCCTCGCCCCTCGCCCGTCACCCCTCGCCCCTCACTCCCTCGCCCCTCACCCCTAATTCTTGCTGTCCGGTTCGAAGAAGCACCAGCGCACCGCGGGAAATGCAGCGCGCAGGTCCGATTCGACGCGGTTGATGGATGCGATCAGCACGTCTGCGCTGTCGGCCTGGCGCATGCGTGCTTTGATCGCAAGCATGATGCCATCGCCGATCTGCAGGCTGATCAGATTGTAGAGTCCGGCGACTTCCGGCCGCGCCTTCAGGAACTCGCGAATGGCATTCTCGGTCGCAGCCTCGGCGCTCTCTCCGGTAATCATGGCCTTGATTTCCACGGCCAGCATCACAGCGACCACCACCAGCAGCACACCTACCGCCATACTGCCAATCGCATCGTAAACCGGGTTGCCCGTCAGCAGCGCGATGCCGATGGCGATCAGTGCGAACACCAGACCCGCCAACGCAGCGATATCCTCGCCCAGCACGACGATCAACTCGCTATTGCGCGAAGTACGGAAGAATTGCCATAAAGTCCTGTTGCCTGACACTTTGCGAATCTCGCGAATACAACCCATCAGCGAGAAGACCTCGAGAATGATCGCAACGATCAGCACGCCGATGGCAATCCCCGGGCTGGACATCGGCTCCGACTGATGCAGCTTGTGCCAGCCTTCGTAAATCGAAAACATGCCGCCCAGAGTGAACAACAGCACCGCCACCAGGAATGCCCAGAAGTAAACGGCACGGCCATACCCAAGCGGATGCTTCGCGTCGGGCGCCCGTTTGGCGTCTTTGAGTCCCAGCAACAACAGCACCTGGTTGCCGGCATCGGCTGCCGAATGAATCGCTTCGGCCAGCATCGCACTCGATCCGGTATAGGCCGCGGCAGCACCTTTTGCGACCAGAATGCCGCTGTTGGCCGCCAGGGCATACAAGATTGCACGACGGGAAGAAGCTTGAGACATGTTCCGAGTCACCAGTTACGCAGATCGAGCGCGGCAATCATAACCGAAGCGCGCTGCGCGGGAACGAACGTCGGTCGTTCCTCGCGGAATCAGGCACGGGCGGCGCTTGTCAGCCGCTCGGCAATCGCGAGGATCCGGTACATCGAGCGTACAACCGGCAACTCGATCAATTCTCCATCGACGACGACCAGGCCGGTATTGTCCTGCTCGAACGCCGCGCAGACTTTTCGCGCCTTGTCGATGGTCCTGGCGTCCGGGGTGAAGGCTTCGTGAATTGTGGCGAGCTGATTTGGATGAATCGACGCCTTGCCGGTGAAACCCAGGCGCGCGCACGCCATGGCTTCCCGGCGCAGACCTTCGGGATCGTCGAGATTCAGAAACGGCACATCCAGCAGATCGATGCCAGCGGATGCAGCGGCATGAACCAGCCGCGATCGGGCGTACAGCAGGGGTTCCCAGGATTTTTCGCAGCGCAGGTCCGCCGACATGTCGACCGCGCCAAGAATCAGCGAATCGATTCGCGCGGACGATTTCGCAATCTCGATGGCTCGCTCCAACCCCTGGTTGGTTTCGATAATGACGCAGAACCGGATCTGACGCGCGGGGCCCGAGGACAACAGCGCTTCGATCAGCTGCACCTCCTCGGCCGACCGGATCTTGGGAATCATGATGGCCGGTGGCGGAGCGTCGGACTCGATGATCGCGCTCAGGTCTTTGAGCCCGTCGGGCGTGGACAACCCATTGATCCGCACCATACGCTCGACATGCGGGTGGGTGTCATCCCGGAACAACGGCAGTGTCAGCGCGCGGCCTTCGTCCTTGCGGCTGCGTGCGACGGCATCTTCCATGTCGATGCAGACGATGTCCGCGCCGGAATCCAGCGCCTTGGCGTAACGGTCCGGCCGCAGTGCCGGAACGAACAGCAGGCTTCTTCGCGGGCGAATGGCTTGATTTGATTGCAGCATGGCGAGCAGACCGATCCGGATAAAAGACGGCATGCTAGCCTCCGCTCGTCACTTAGCCAAGCCTGACGGGTCCGGTCGCCCGCATCACGTCGCCCGTTCATAGCCGTGCCACAGCCAGTTCGGCGCGCTTCGCGACGACCACGTAGCGCAGGGCGCCACCGGGCACTGCGCTGTCGAACGGATAACAAGTCACCAGCGTAAGCCGATCATCGCCCGCATCGAGCAGTACACGGATATTCCGGTAGCGCACGACTTCGATCCCGGAGACCACATAGCGAATCCGCGCCCCGCTCGCGGCGTGCACGAAGAGCGTATCGCCGGAGCGCAGATCCCGCAGAAACGCAAAATGAGTCCGTCGATCACCGCTGATGACGGCGTTGCCGCCGGCGCCTGGCAAAGGAGTGCCTTCAACATGCCCCGGGCCAGCGGCCAGCGTGCGGCCACGGGCCCCGGCGAGCACTATCAGCGCCGCGCCGTGGCGCGGTGCTTCGAGCCGTGCGATCGGAAACATTTCGGCCCACGGCCAGGGCTTCGCAGGTCTGGCCCCGGCCAGCGAGCGCTGCCAGGCCCGGCTGATCAATATTTGCGCCAGCCGGTTCCGGGCCTGGATGCAGGCCGCTTTTGCGACCTGCAGCACGGGGGCAGAAGGCGCAGACGCCAGGCGTAATGACGTTGCCCGCGTGGTCACGTCCGGCTCCGCGCCCGCACGACGAGAGCCAGCGCGCCGGCCAGCAACGCGAGAATCAGGGCCCAGGCCGCCGCCTTCGGCATGCCCAGCAACGTTTCGTCCGGCGCACCTTGGTTATTGGCGAGCGTTACCTCGGCTGGCAGCGGTTGCGCCGCGATGGCTTCGCTGATGAAACCGCCCGCGTCGGGTTGCGGGGCTTTGTCGCCGATTGCGAGCGCTATCGGGCCGGAGGCGGACGATTCTGCGGACGGCAGGCCAGAAGAGTGTACCGGCGGGGAAATAACGGTCAGTGACAGCACTGTCAACGCCAGCAGAATAGCGAAGCCGGCTCCCGCAAGCACTGCTCCGATGACTATGCGGGCGGCATCTCGCGCCATCGTCAGCGTGGCCACTCCTGAATTGCGGTTCGAAGATTGGTTCATGATTGCCTCCAGGCAGAAAAATCGTGCGGCTTGCACGCGACGCCATTCAAACGCGGCGGCAAGGCGGGACCCGGTCCGGGCAAGGGAAAGGTGCAGGCAAATAGTGTCAAAAAAATGGCATTTCGCGCGGCGACGCATCAGGTTCGCAAGCCCGGGTTATAGTGCTGCGCCATAATCAAGGAAACTTCACGAAGCCGATGGCCAGACGCATTGCCGTTGTCGAGGACGACCCCTCCATCCGCGAGAACTACGCGGATGCGTTGCAGCGCCAGGGTTACGAAGTGACAAGCTTCGCGGACCGCCCTGCCGCGCTTAAGTCCATGCGCATTCGTCTGCCGGATCTCGCCCTGATCGACATCGGCCTGGGCGACGAGATAGAAGGCGGTTTTGCGCTTTGCCGCGAGCTGCGCGCGCTATCCCCTGCACTGCCGATCATGTTCCTCACGGCACGGGACGGCGATCTGGACACCGTATCGGGCCTGCGCATGGGGGCCGACGACTACCTGACCAAGGACATCAGCCTGCCGCATTTGCTTGCGCGCATTTCTGCATTGTTCCGCCGCATCGAAGTCATGAGCGCGCCGCCGACGGCCGAAGACGTGCTGGAACGCGGCAGCCTGAAACTCAATCTGAAGCGCATGGAAGCGCATTGGTCCGCGCAACCCGTCGAACTGACGTTGACCGAATTCTGGATCGTGCATGCGCTGGCAAAATTCCCGGGGCACGTCAAGGATCGCGATGCGCTTATGCGTGAAGCGAGCCTGACGGTGGACGACAGCACCATCACCTCGCACATCAAGCGCATCCGACGCAAGTTTGCGGCGCTCGATGCCCGGTTTGACGCCATAGAAAGCGTTTACGGCATGGGTTATCGCTGGCATGCCGACGGCTGAATTGAAAGGCCCGGCTTTTCGTCCCGGCCTGGGCCTGAAGTTATTCTTCGCGGCCAGCATCCTGCTTCTGATACCGCTCCTGGGATTCCTGTACGTGCGCGAGCTGGAGCACTTGCTGCTCAAGGTGCAGGAGCAAGGCGTCGTCGCGACCGCGCGCGCCGTGGGCACAGCGCTCAATGACCGGCCGAGCCTGTTTCTGAGCGGCGAGGTGTATCCATTTGCACTGGCCCAGGGCAACGATCTCAGAATCGACAATCTGCCCTCGCCGATTGCCATTGACGGACAAAGCGAGGACTGGACGCGGCAGCCGGTCACACCCCACTGGGTAGGTGCTGCGGCGGGCAATCCCGAATCGCGCGCTTTCTCTGCGCGCTATCGCATTGGCCGCCATGGCAACGCCTTGTTTGCGCTGTTCGAGGTAACCGACGCGCGCGTCGTCCTGCGCGACCCCGATCGTGAGCCACTGCCCGCGGCCGATCATCTGGAGATCGCCGTGGTAACGCCGGACGACGAATTCCTGCGCTTCGCCATCGACGCGCGCGGCACCGGCAAGGCGAGCGTTTATCTGATGGATGCCGACGGCGAGCCGATTTCAGATCCGCGCATCCAGGCTGTATTCCGCCTGATACCCGGAGGCTATCTCGTAGAACTGCGCTTGCCGCGCTCGCTGGTGGGCCCGCGCCTGGGTTTCATGGTCGTCGATTCCGGCGATCCGGAGAGCGCAACGCCGCCGCGCTCGATCGGCACCTCCGACATATTGAGCGCGAGCGGACTTGGCGCAGTGATCGTGCCTTCGCCAGAAGTCAGCAACTGGTGCGCCGGCTCGGACGCGCGCGTTCCCGCATCTGGGTGCTCGACGTCAATCGCCGCGTCATCGCGCAGGCCGGCTCATTGCGTGCCCCTGCGCAAGAGCAAACCGAGGCGCACGATCCGTTCACGCGCTTCTGGGAAGCCGCGGCAGACACACTGGTGCGACCGATACTGCGCCTCGCGATGTCGGAGCCCAACGAGGATTTCCAGGATATAGCGCCGGGCACCTATCGTCTGGAAGGCCGCGAAATCGACCAGGCGCTCTCGGGTACGACCGGCACGCGGCGTCGCCTTACACCGGATTCGCGAGCTGTCGTCTTGTCGGCATCCGAGCCGGTGTGGCTGGAAGACAAAGTCGTCGGCGCGGTACTGATCGAGGAAACCACCAACGACGTGCTGGCGCTGCGCAATCGCGCGTTCGAGAAACTGTTCGCCGCCCTGCTGGTCGTGTATGTCGGGGGCACGGGTGCGCTGCTGATTTTTGCGATGCGTCTGTCGTTGCGGATACGCCGGCTGCGCGACGAGGCGGAGAAATCCATCGATGCGCACGGGCGCGTGCTGGGCAGTGTCAGCGGCTCCGGGGCCGGCGACGAACTCGGGGACCTGTCTCGCAGCTTTGCCGACATCCTGCGCCGGCTGCAGCAATACACGGGATATCTGGAATCACTCGGCGGGCGCCTGTCTCACGAACTGCGCACGCCGGTCGCCGTGGTGCGCTCCTCTCTGGACAATATGAAGCATAGCGAGTTGCCTGAGGACGCGCGCGTCTATCTGCAACGCGCCGAAGACGGTCTTGCGCGGCTCAGCACGATATTCACGCGCATGAGTGAGGCGACCAGGCTGGAGCAATCGTTGGCATCCGTCGAGCGGGAACGATTCGATCTGGCCGACGTGGTTCGCGGCTGTGTCGAGGGCTACCGCCTGGCGCATCGGGACCGCAGGTTCGTGCTCGATGCCGGACCCGGCCCCTTCTTAATTTCGGGCGCGCCCGATCTGATTGCCCAGATGCTCGACAAGCTCGCAGCCAACGCCGTGGAGTTCAGCGCCCCCGGCAGCGCGATCATTCTAACCTTGCAGCGGAATGCGTCGCATATAAGCCTGCGCGTGCTCAACGAAGGCCCGCCACTCCCTGCGGACATGCAAGACCGCCTGTTCGAATCGATGATCTCGGTACGAAACCAGCAGACGCCCGCCGAGCCCCATCTGGGACTGGGCCTTTACATCGTGCGCCTGATCGCGGAGTTCCACGGCGC
>CBDDRM010000180.1:0-20179 GCA_965233135.1 uncultured bacterium
TTGAACCATATCGCGTCTTGGCAATTCGGGAGTACCGGTCTGGCGCGCGCCGAATGCGGGCATGGCGATTGCGATCCGTTGTACATCTGCCAACGATTCGCCAAGGAATGGAAATGGAAATCTGCCGTACCGCCGCACGCCAGCACGTCGTATTGCTTGCCTTCGCCGCATTGCTGTTCTCAGCGAGCGTTCTCGCCGCGCCGGCTGCGCGAGTGGAATTTGCTGCAGGCAACGTCACGGCGACCGCCGCTGACGGCAAGGTTCGTCCGCTCGCCAAAGGCGGGGAAGTCGCACCAGGCGATACCGTGAGCACCAACGAAGGCCGTGCCCAGTTGCGATTCACTGATGACGGCCTGGTATCCCTTCACACCCAGAGTGTCTTTCGTATCGAACAGTATCAATGGAGCGGCGCTACCGACGGCACCGAGCGCGGCATCTTCCGGCTGATCAAGGGTGGATTGCGCACCATCACGGGCAAACTCTCCAAGATCAATCGCAAGGCGTATCTCATGCACACCGCTGTGGCTACCATCGGTATCCGCGGCACCGAATACACCATGCAATTGAACGGTGGTTTGTCGGGCAGTGTGGCCGAGGGCGCGATCGAGGTCTGCAACAGCGGCGGTTGCCTGGGCGTCGCGTCGGGGCAGTCTTACTACGTGCCCGATGCCGCTACGAAACCGGCGCTCAGCAACAAGCAAACTGCCCTGCCGCCGCGCCAGCCCGATGCGACGGCGAGCAAGGACTCCGCGAGCGAAGTGGTGAAAGGCCTCGAAGCTTCGACGGTCGGGTTGTCCAGCACTGTCAGCACGAGCACGAACGACTTGTTCACGCTTGCTAATGGCGCCACCACCGGATTGACTGGCGGCACTTTGAGCCAGACCGTACAGGGTGCTGTCGGCGCAATCGGCGGCGCTGCCGGTGGTCTCGTGGCTGGCACCACGGGCGCGGTAGGAGGGGTGACCGGCGCCGTAAGCGGCGTCACCGGGGCTACAGGCGGCGTCACCGGGGCGCTTACCGGCGGCATCCCGGCCGCCAATGGCGTGCTCGGGACGATCAACCTCGGCCTCTGAAGCGGCGTTCGAGATCCTGGCGATTCTAGAGACGTCAAAGGGCTTGCATAAATGCAGGCCCTTTTTTCTTTGTTGAGGGATTTTCGCAGCGCAGGCAATATGCGGACTGAGTTCGACGCGCATGGCATTCATCCGTATCCAGAGATCAACCCGGCTGAACGGCGCGAGTATCACGCCAGAGACTTCATCCAATGCTTATCCTTCCCTTCTACGCTGCAATGCTCGCTTTACTGTTCGTAGGCTTGAGCGTACGCACCGTGCGGCTGCGCCGCAGGCTGCAGATCGCCATCGGCGATTCCGGCAACCAGGTGATGTTGCGTGCCATGCGCGTTCACTCCAATTTTGCGGAGTACGTACCCATCAGCCTCATACTCATCTTTCTGGTGGAAAGCGCAGGAGCGCATGCGATGCTGGTGCATGCACTGGGGATTACTTTGCTGATCGGCAGGCTATCGCATGCCTATGGCGTCAGCCAGATCGGGGAGGATTATCGCTTTCGGGTATTCGGCATGGCGATGACGTTTATCACGCTGATCGTGTGCGCCGTATATCTGCTGGGTGCCAGGTTCTGGAATATCCCGTAGCAGGATTCTATCGACGCTGACCGCATGGCGGGATGCGGACACTTCGCGAACTGCTGCCGGCCAATGCTTTGATTGCTGCACGACGAGGAGACCGTCACCATGGGAGTACGAGATCCACTGCCTGGATACGTATCCTGGATCACACGCACGATCGGATACAGTATCGGCGTCGGCTTGATCTTCATAGCCTGGTATGTGGCCGGCAGGATGTTACTGGTCACGCACTATGCCGAATGCTTGGGCACCCCGGTCCGGCTTCTCAATCCCACTGCGATGCAGAACGCAAAGGCCCTGGTTGGCTGCGTCGAAGCGCGTTCCGGTATTGTGGAATGGCTTGCCTTCAGGCAAACGAAAAGATTGTTTGCGGCGTTGCCCTCCGCCCCTTGTGATTATGTCGGGACGTGGCAGGCTTCACGCGACGAATCCCTCTATCGAATCTCGCTCAGTGCCGAAGGTCAGTTCGTTGCCGAGCCTGTCCGAAGCGCAGACTCGTACGCCAGAAACATCACCGGCTCCTGGGGCGTTGTGGGGTCGGCCGATCGACCGCATATGGTCTGGCTTTATGATGAGGGACAGGTGTGGCCCCCGGACATCAACCCGGTCACCGATGCGCAGTCGGACGGATTCAGCCTGATCGAGCAGAATGGAAGCCGCACCCAGTTCAAACGCTCTGGCGCCTCGGCTTGTCCGACGAAGTGACGAGCCTTTGACGCCGTCTGTCGCCGTTAGGAAAACGAGGATTATCGGCTTGAGATTCCACGACCATATCGTCGTGGCGTGCATCGGCCTGGCGTTGCTTGTCGCCGGCTGCGCGGAGCGATCCGCGCCCGACGCGCCCGCTACCCCCGGTTCCGTAACCCCGCGTTCAAAACCCGCGACAGATGCCTGGGTCGGGCGGTGGAACGGCCCCGAGGGAACATTTCTCGAACTCGCCGGCAATCACGGCAGCTACCAGATTGCTGTCCGAAATCTGGATGGACCGCGAGTGTTCGCCGGCGAGGCGGTGGGCGACCGGATTCAGTTCGAGCGCGACGGCATCAAGGAAACGATTCGCGCGACGAACGGCCGCGATACCGGGATGAAATGGCTGACGCACAAATCAGATTGCCTGACCGTTCGCCCGGGAGAGGGCTACTGCCGGGATTGACCGCAGCGTGCACAATGAGTCATTACTGAACGACCAACTTCGACGGGGAGCTTCGATGAAACTGTCACGCAACATAGGGATGCTGCTACTGGCAGTCTGGTTGATCCTGACCGGGCTGATACCATTGCTGAACCTGAGTTTTTCGGGATTGGGCAGCGTGATGGCGATTCTTGCGATTGCGGCGGGCGTGCTCCTGCTTATCGGCCGGTGATCCGGGATGCCATGATCGATACCAAAGCCTCTGGTGCTCAGAAATGGCGTTATGTCGCCGCGGCAGCTCTCGCCGTCCCGGTTGGCGCTGTCGCCTGGTTCGAACTGACCTATCTCTGGTTCGGATTCACCGGCGAGGATCCGATCCCGATTATCACTGCGGCGGCGGGCATCGCGGCATTCGGCCTGGCTTTTGGCTGGCCGTTGTATCGCGCACGTCGCGTTGCGCAGGTCGTCGTAAGGAGTTGCACGCTTGGGCAGATCATTGCCGTGCTGCTGCCTGTGGTGACGATTGCAGTGCTGTTCATCTGGCAGGGCGCTTCGGGTCGCCGCGATCTCGGCATGGGTGGCCTCATGCTTTACAGTATTCCCATCGTCGCATTCGTGGCCTGCATCGTATTGGTGATCGTCTTCGGGATAGGAAAAAGTCTGGCTGCAAAGCGATTGCAGCGCAACGTAATCCATCAAGCCAGCTGATCGAGGGCCTGGCCTGCCATGCCCTTCAGTGCTGTCATAATGTCCGCGCCATTCTCGTGCGCCTGAAAGGAATCTGCATGTGCCCTTCGGATCGTGTGTGTGACGCCCTGAATTTGCAACACGTGCGCTGGACGCTGGCTGCTATTGCGCTCTTTCCAGGTCGGGCGATGGCGCATCACGTCATGGATGGCGCACTGCCCGCCACCTGGATGCAGGGCTTTCTGTCGGGCGTGGCCCATCCGATCTTAGGGCCGGATCATTTTCTGTTCGTCATCGCGCTGAGTCTGCTCGCCTGGCGCATGAGGCTTGGATGGCGCGCCGTGGCAAGTTTTTTGGGCGCAAGTCTGCTGGGGGTGGCACTTCACCTCGGCGCGTTCGAAGTGCCGGGTAACGAGAGCCTGATCGCGCTGTCGCTGGTTGCGTTGGGTTTCTCGCTCTATTCGGGTCCGCGTCTGCCGCACTCCACCGTGACGGTCGCCGCGGCCATTGCCGGGGTGTTCCATGGGTATGCATACGGCGAGTCGATCGTCGGCGCGGAGTCCGGCGTGCTGCTTGCGTACTTGCTGGGGCTCGTCGCCGTGCAGTCGGTTATCGGTACTGCCGCTTACTGGACCCCGCAGTTACTTCGCAATCGCCTGGCGATCGAGGGGGTGATGGCGAAATTTGTCGGCACTCTTGCCGTATTGACCGGAGCGGGATACCTGATGCTCAGTGTTTGAACTGCCGTTCGCCGCGACACCTCGAAGAACGGCGTAATACCTCTGCACTCAGGCGCCGCGGGTGAGATCTTCGACCATGCGTTCCAGTGTGCGGATGCGCGCGTGAGATTTGTCCAGCAGTTCGCGCAACGTCGCAATGGTGTCAGCGGTGACCGGAGGAGCCATCGAATGCGCGCGGCGGTCTGCGTGATGGCGGCGATCCTGCCCGCCCATGCGTCGATTCGGGGTGTGAATCAGCTCCAGTCTGGTCATTGTTGTGCCTCCATCTTTATCCCCACGGAAAGCGTTTTCGTTTTTGGCGCGGCTGCTCTGAAATAATATAGCGCGAAAATTAACAGATCACATACGCATCCATACGAAGTAGTAAAGATCTGGACCCGGACTTGGTCTGCCAATTGAGCAGGCGCGGAAAGTTCGCGTCCGAAGCCCCTGATTTTGAATGCCAGCGTCCGCTTTGACGCGAGCGCCGCTTGCACAGCGTCTACTGCAAACGAAGCGGCGGACCATGCGGCCCTTCAAAAGGATGACTGGTCGATGCAACGGACGGTTTCCGATTCGCGGCGTAACAAGTTTGTGCAGAATGTGCGCGCAGCAGGGGCAATGACAGACAAATGCCCGCTACCACTCTGTTCATGCACGTTGAACCTAACGCGCCCCGGGGCAGTCAAGAGAAGCAGGGAGCTCTTTCAACTGCCCTGGCGCGGCACGTTTCATCCCACAGGAATACCTGCGATGCGGGCGTAAGAAGCGCGGCAACGTTCCATCTATCCTGGGGGATAAGCTTTGGCGTTCACAGTTCTTTCTGCCGCGACCGCCGTACTGGCCGCGCTCACCCTGCTGCCTTTGTGGCGCAATCCGCACTGGCTGATACGCGGCATGGATTTTCCCCGGCTGCAATTTGCCGTGCTGGCGCTCGTGCTGCTACTGATGCAGGGCGCGCTGTTGGATCTGGAAGAACCGCTCGCGTGGGCGCTGATTGCCATTACCGCAGGCTGCCTGTTCTGGCAACTGTGGTGGATTTTGCCGTACACGCGAATCTGGCGAAACGAGGTGCCCGGCTCGCACGAGGCCGCAGACGCGAAACGCGTTCGCCTGCTGACCTCCAACGTGCTGATGTCAAACCGTAATGCGGCGGATCTTCTCTCTCTGGTGAAACTGCATGCGCCCGATATTCTGGTGACGCTGGAAAGTAACCAGTGGTGGCAGGACCAACTGGATTCCTTGCTGTCCGACTACCCTCATAGCGTCAAATGTCCGCTGGATAATCGTTACGGCATGCACGTCTATTCGCGACTGCCGCTCGAGGAGGCGCAAATCGCCTACCTGGTGGAAGACGACAAGCCCTCCATCCATGCGCTGACGATCTTGCGCAGCGGGGACAGCGTGCGCATGCATTTCGTACATCCGGCCCCTCCGAGTCCAACTGAGCATGAGGATTCCGAAGAGCGCGATGCGGAATTGGTAATGGTGGCGCGCAGCGTCGCGAGCAGCCGCCGGGCCATCATCGTCACGGGCGATCTCAATGACGTGGCATGGTCCTCGACCACCCGCCTGTTCCGCAAGATAAGCGGCCTGCTCGATCCGCGCGTCGGGCGCGGCATGTTCAATACGTTCCATGCCGATTATCTATTCTTGCGCTGGCCGTTGGATCACGTCTTCCATTCCCGGCACTTCAGGCTGGCGTCAATGCAGCGGTTGCCCTCGATCGGCTCCGATCATTTTCCATTGCTGACCGAGTTGGTGTACGCGCCTGCGCATGACGATGAAAAGCAAGGCCTGGATGCCGACGCCGATGATCGGTCACGTGCCCGGTCAATCATGAATGAGCAGCGTGTTCACGCGTCGGCGGTGCCGCGACCGGGCGAATGATGCGTGCATCAAGCGTGGCTGCGCAAATCGGAATCTGTTGTCCCGGATAGAAATCGAATCGCACCCGGCAGCGCCTCGTCGATTGCGCAGTGACGAAAAATCCTGGCGGCACAGACACATTGCGTGATACAAGAGGCAACGGCTTTATACTTTTATTTGTCGAATTTGCATCGAGGTCGAGCTATGAAAGCCACCGCGCACCCGCAAGTCGAAACCGATCGTGTCATCGTCACAGAGTGGCGCTTCGCTCCTGGCGCCGAGACCGGGCATCACGTGCATGCGCATGACTACGTTGTAGTGCCGATTACGACGGGCAGACTGCGCCTCGATGAACCGGAAGGCACGCGTGAAGTGGATCTGCAGGCGGGAGGCTCGTACAGCCGCCCGAAAGGCGTCGCGCACAACGTCATCAACGCCAACGACTTTGAGTTCCGCTTCGTCGAAATCGAGTTGAAATAGTTTTTCCTCGGCCGATTACCGATCGGTGATTCGCCGGCATGCAGAACTCGGCAACCAAGGGCCGTTATCCCTCGTCGGCCGGCTGCTGGAGGCCGCAGTCCAACCGGGATATTGTAAGCATCGATGTCGGGGAGCCCTTTCGATGAGCCCAACAGAGTCTGAATCCGAGCCCGTAGAACGTGTCGTCCGGCCGGTTCGCAATTTCATGCAGAACGAGACCAGCGGGGGCATTGTGCTGCTCGTGTGCGCCATCGTGGCGATGGTCGCAGTCAACTCACCGTGGTCCGCCGATTATCTGGCGGTCTGGGATGCCGATCTCAACATCGAACTCAGCGGAACCGGCGCCCGGAAGTCGTTGCATATCTGGATCAACGACGGCCTGATGGCGGTTTTTTTCTTCGTGGTGGGACTGGAAATCAAGCGCGAGATCCTGGTGGGCGAGCTGTCTTCACCGCGGCAGGCGACCCTTCCGCTGATCGCGGCCCTTGGCGGCATGGTTGTGCCTGCCGGCCTGTATTTCGCATTCAACACGGGCGGGCCGCAAGCAGCCGGCTGGGGGATCCCGGTCGCCACCGACATCGCCTTCGCACTTGGTGTGCTCGCGCTGTTCGGCAAGCGCGTGCCGCTCTCCCTCAAGATCTTCCTGACTGCGTTGGCAATTTTCGACGATATCGGCGCGATACTGGTAATCGCATTCTTCTATACCGATCACCTGACGTTGCCGGCATTGGCGGCAAGCGGTGCACTGCTTGCATTGACCGTAGTGGCGAACTGGCTTGGCGTGCGCGGCACGCTGGTTTATGCGCTGCTTGGCGTCGCATTGTGGATTGCGATGTTCAATTCCGGATTCCACGCCACCGTCGCGGGCATTCTGCTCGCGTTGGCAATCCCGGCACGCGAACGCATCGATTCAGCCAGTTTCGTGAGGCGCAGCCGGGCACTAATTGACGAGTTCGAGCGCATCAGCCACCCGAATAGAGATGCTCTGTGTAATGACGATCAGCAGCACATCTTGCTGAAACTCGAGAACGAAAGCGAACGCGCCGGGACACCTTTGCAGCGGCTCGAGTATTCACTGCATCCCTGGGTCGCTTTCCTGGTGATTCCTGTTTTCGCGCTCGCCAACGCCGGAGTGTCCTTGCAGGGACTTTCCGTGGATTCCGCCACGAATACCGTTACGCTGGGCATCGTGGCCGGGCTGGTTGTGGGCAAACCGCTCGGTATCGTGGGATTTACATGGCTTGCTGTGAAGCTCGGATTCGCGGATCTGCCCGATAAAGTGAACTGGATGCAAATCGGGGCAGTCGGCTGTCTGGGTGGCATCGGATTTACCATGGCGCTATTCATCGGCAGTCTGGCGATGGGAAGCGGCGAGTTGCTCGTGGCCGCCAAGATCGGCATCCTTGCCGGATCACTGCTGGCGGGATTGACCGGCGCCGCGCTGCTATGGGTCGCGCTGAGGCGCAGCCCGGCAACGAACCCGTCGTCATGAGGATGCAGACGCAGCTTCCGCAATGACCATACTTCTTGATCACACCATCGTACCGTCGCATCACAAGGTTGCGTCGGCTCGAATGCTGGCCGAGTTGCTGGGCGTGCCGTGGGCTGAAACCGGTGTCGGCCCGTTTGCTCCCGTGTTCGTGAATGACGGATTGACGCTGGATTTCATCGATACCGACGACGCGTTCCCGGTTTATCACTTTTGCTTCCGCGTCGGCGAGCAGGAATTTGATGCCATCCTGGGGCGGATCCGTGCCGCGGGCATCAAGTTCCGCAGCGCCGTGCGCGGGCCGCAGGATATGCAGGTCAATACCGGGCTGGGTGGGCGCATCGTGTACTGGAACGAGCCCGACGGCCATCAGTGGGAAATGCTGACAGTCAGCTACGCGCGCCAGGCGCGTTGATCGAACTTCCGGCGAGCTCGCCGGAATGTCCCGGCGCGAGCCATCCAAGACATGCGTTCGATTAGTGCATTATGGCGGGAGCTGGATTCGGCGCTGCAGCTTCGCGGCGTGAGCCGGCTGCCAACTTAAAGGAAATCTTTCATGCTTCGTCCGATGCTTGCTGTTGCCATGCTTGCGTGCCCGATGTACTCGTTCAGCCAGGACGCCGTGCAGACCGATGGAGACAAATACAGCGTTCTTCTGGAGAACGATTGCGTACGCGTTCTCGACTACCGGGACGTTCCCGGTGCCGTGACGCAGCAACATACGCATCCTGCGTTCGTTCTTTACGCACTGAGTCCGTTCGAGCGAGCGATCACCCTTGCCGACGGCAAAGTGCTGCGGCGTCAGTTCAAGGCGCATGACGTCATGTTCTCACCGGCACAAACACATATCGGGAAAAACACAGGCGAGACGCCGACACACGTAATTATCACGGAACTCAAAGGCGTAACGGGGCCGTGTGCGCCCAGGTGATACGCCGAGGTCCCGCGCCGCGCGGCCGCAAAAAGTGCTGTAATGATGGGTATGTCAGTCGCGCGTGAATGCGGCAGTGCGAATGCCGTCTGAAACTCAAACCCTCACGATGTGGGCGAACGACTGGTTGGCGTCGTTCGAGCAGGCGCTCGCGGATTGCGACGAGCGCCGGCTCGGAAGTCTCTTCCAGGCCGAGTGCCATTGGCGCGATGTCCTGGCGTTGACCTGGCACATACGCACGGTGGATTGCCGGGAGGCGATTGCGGCCGACTTGAGCAGCCATGCCCGGCGCGTGCGTCCGTCGGGCTTTCGCATCGATCCTTCGCGAACGGTGCCGCGCCACGTCATGCGCGCGGGTCGCAAGGCGCTGGAGGCTATTTTCCAGTTCGAAACCGCGGCAGGCCGCGGCAGCGGCGTTCTGCGCCTGGTGACTGAGGACGGCGAGCGCGCGACGCACAAAGCCTGGACCTTGCTCACTGCGCTCGACGAACTGAAAGGCTTCGAGGAGCAGCTCGGACGCTCCCGGCCCAAGGGGGCGAGTTATTCGCGTGATTTTCGCGGTCCCAACTGGCTCGATCTCAGAAAAGCCGATGCCGAATACCGGGATCGCGATCCCGTGGTGCTGGTCATCGGCGGAGGCCAGGCGGGCTTGTCAATCGCGGCGCGTCTGAAGCAATTGCACATCGATACGCTGATCGTGGATCGCGGAGAGCGCATCGGTGATAACTGGCGCAAGCGCTATCACGCCCTGACGCTGCACAACCAGGTGCACGTCAATCATCTTCCCTACATGCCTTTTCCGCCGAACTGGCCGACCTATATTCCCAAGGACAAGCTGGCGGGATGGTTCGAGGCCTACGTGGAAAGCATGGAGCTGAATTACTGGACGGCAACGGAATTCGAAGGGGGCACCTACGACGAACAAGCGCAGCGCTGGTCCGTGGTGTTGCGTCGTGCCGACGGCACGCGCCGGTCAATGCATCCGCGCCATGTCGTCATGGCCACTGGCGTCAGCGGGATTCCGAATGTTCCGGACATTCCGAGCTTGCGCAATTTCTCCGGCCGCGTGCTGCATTCCAGCCAGTACGAGGATGGCGAAGCCTGGCAGGGCAGAAGCGCGCTGGTCATCGGCACGGGCAACAGCGGTCACGACATCGCGCAGGATCTGCATTCGAGCGGCGCCAGAGTCACGCTGGTACAGCGCAGTCCGACGCTGATCGTCAATATCGAGCCAAGTGCTCAGTTGCCGTACGCGTTGTACGAGGAGGGCCCGCCCCTGGAAGATTGCGACCTCATTACCGCATCGATGCCGCTGGTCCTTGCAAGAAAAAGCCACAAGACGCTCACCGAACAAGCCAGGCAGCTGGACAAGCCGCTTCTCGACCGGCTGGAACGCGCAGGGTTCAAGCTCGATTTCGGCGAGGACGGGACAGGCTGGCAGTTCAAATACCTCACGCGCGGCGGCGGCTATTATTTCAACGTCGGGTGCTCCGATCTGATTGCCGAAGGCGCGATCGGTCTGGTGCAGTTTTCCGATATCGCCGAATTCGTGGCGCAGGGCGCGCGCCTGCGCAGCGGCGAAGTGGTGGCCGCGGATCTGGTCGTGCTGGCCACGGGCTACAAAGGCCAGGAGCATCTCGTGCGCAAACTGTTCGGCGAGGAGGTGGCCGAGCGTGTCGGTCCCATCTGGGGTTTTGGAGGAGATCAGGAATTGCGCAACATGTTCACGCGCACCGCGCAGCCGGACCTGTGGTTCATCGCCGGTAGTCTGGCGCAGTGCCGCATCTATTCCCGCTATCTCGCCTTGCAGATCAAGGCGTCCGAGGTCGGTTTGCTTCCTCGGCATGACGACGCGGACGGCAAGGCGGATGCTACGGCCGCCATGGCGTCAGCCATCTAGGTGCGGGTTCTGTTCGCACAAGTGATCGCCGTGTTCGAACCCGGTGCATGCCGGGCCGCGGGCAGGGACAATTCGAGGCGCAGCGCAGGGCGATAAAGGAGATGCGTGCGCGATCATGGACCTGGAAACAGGCGATAGATAAATTCAACCGCGCGGGCGGGCGCGTTATGGCTGCTCGGCGAGTAATGCCTCGATCTGGCTGACAAGCGCGCTGCTTTCAGGCTGGGTGCGCGCAGAGAAGCTGTACGCCCGTGAACCGTCGCGCGAGATCAGGTACTTGTGAAAATTCCATTCCGGGGCTTCGCCGGTCATTTTTTCCAGTTGCGCGAATACGGGATTCGCTTTTCCCGGCACGACGCTGGTCTTCTCGAGCATCGGAAACTTCACACCGTACGTGAGTTCGCAGAAATCCTTGATTTCCTTGCTGCTACCGGTCTCCTGCGCGCCGAAATCGTTGGCGGGAAAACCCACCACGACCAGTCCGCGACCCTGGTACCTCTGGTAAAGGGCTTCCAGACCCTTGTATTGCGGCGTGTTGCCGCAGAAACTCGCGGTGTTCACGGCGAGTACCACCTTGCCGGCAAAATCGCACAGATCGACGGGTTTGCCGTCGAGATTCTTCATCTGATGATCGAGCACGATGGGACATGCGGCCATTGCAATCTCTCCAGGCAGGACCAGGGACATCAGAGCGGCAACAGCGAGGTTAAGGCATCTCATTGACGGAAACCAGATCGATACGTCGGGACAGATCATAGCGCGTTCCGCGGCGCGAGTCCGGGGCTGACTCGCGTGGCCCGCGATAAACCTCTGCTGCCCGTGGCAACTTCGCATTATGCTTCTGATCTTCACAGAGCGTTGGCGCAAGCTGGATGATGGGGGCGCTCAACTGGGCTACGATAGCGGACGCTGGCGCCTCATAGACACCGCCCATACGGCAATAACCGAGCGCTGCGCGAACTGAAAACCGGGGAGGTACGGCATGCTGGTCAGGGACATTCTCAAGATCAAGGGCGGACAGATTTTCAGCATCGAGCCGGCCGCGCTGTTGCCCCAGGCCGTTGGTCTGATGGTGACACACGATATCGGTTCGCTGGTCGTCATGGAAAAGGGCCAGATGACCGGATTGCTGACGTTTCGCGAGGTGCTGGCAGCCGTGCACCGCTACCGCGGCGACATCCACGAAGTCAACGTCGGCAGCGTGATGGTGGTTAATCCAATTTGCGGCCATCTCGAAGACGGCATCGACCAGATGCGCAGCGTGATGACCGACAGCCATGTTCGCTATCTGCCGATCATGGACAAGACCACGCTCGTCGGCGTGCTGTCCTTCCATGACGTGGCCAAAGCCTCACTGCGGGAGGCAAGTTTCGAGAACAAGCTCCTGAAGCGCTACATCAAGAACTGGCCAGAGCAGGACAAGGCGTGAACCCGCATTGCCAGAAGCGTTGAGCGCTTCGACTTCCAGGCACCTGGCCGACGACGTCCGACCCCGCGAAGTGTGGGGCTGGATGATGTTCGACTTCGCCAACTCCGGCTATACCACTGTCGTCATCACGGCGGTTTTCAATGCGTATTTCGTAGCGGTCGTCGCCGGCAAGGCGGTTTGGGCGACCTTTGCCTGGACCAGCGCACTGTCGGTTTCCTATGCCCTGATCATGCTGAGTGCGCCGCTGATCGGCGCGTATGCCGATGCGCACGCTGCCAAGAAACGCCTGCTCGTGGTCACCACCATCGGTTGCGTGCTGGCCACGGCCGCCCTTGCGCTGGTCGGCCCCGGCAATCTCGCGTTGGGCATTGCACTGCTCGTCATCTCGAATTTTTTCTTCGGCACGGGTGAAAACCTGATCGCGGCATTCCTGCCGGAACTGGCCAAGGGCTCGGCGCTGGGCAGGGTGTCCGGGTGGGGCTGGGGGCTTGGCTATGTTGGCGGCCTCATAAGCCTGGGTGCGTCGCTGGCCTATGTGACCTGGGCGCAGGCGCAGGGCCAGGCTTCCGCGCAATTCGTACCCGTGACCATGTTGATTACCGCGCTGCTGTTTGCCGTTGCCGCGCTGCCGACCTTTGCGTACCTGAGGGAGCGGGCGCTGCCGCAGCGATTGCCTGGCGGCGCTTACGTCAGTGCCTTTGCGCGTACCTGGCAAACGCTCAGGCATGCCGGCCGCTATCGCGATCTCATGCGCTTTTTGATTTGCGTCGTGTTCTATCAGGGCGGTGTGCAGGCGGTCATCACGCTCGCAGCGATCTATGCAGAACAGGCCATGAAGTTCGACACGCAGCAGACCATTCTGCTCATCCTGGTCGTGAATGTCACTGCAAGCATCGGCGCACTGTTGTTCGGCCAGTTGCAGGATAAGCTGGGTCACGTCGCGACGCTGGCGATCACGCTGATCGGTTGGTGCGTCATGGTGCTGCTCGCGTACTTCGCCGACGGCCCGGCGATGTTCTGGGTCGCCGCCAATGTCGCTGGTGTGTGCCTGGGAGCGAGCCAGTCGGCGGGGCGGGCGCTCGTCGGCTACATGAGTCCGCCGGATCGTCGTGCCGAGTTTTTCGGCCTCTGGGGACTGGCCGTGAAACTGTCCTCGATTCTCGGTCCCATTACCTATGGCATTGTCAGTTGGGTGTCGGGCGGGGATCATCGCCTCGCCATCCTGATCACCGGGAGCTATTTCCTCATCGGACTCGGTTTGCTGGCAGGCATCGATGCTCGTCGCGGTCACGCCACCGCTTACGCGCCCGCCGAAATAATTTAGCGCGGATAAACAGCGCGTTATAATGCGGCGCAATCCGAATGTCGCGGAGCGCCCCAGGGAGGGGCCTGCATGCTGAACTGGATCAAGGGGAACAAGTCCGAGCATCCGCTCGCCGATGAGAAGGCAGCGCGCGCGTTCGTTGCGGATTTGCCGCCGCTGGATCCATTCAAGGCGCTCGACGAGCTGAGTTACTGGCTCGACACGCTGGCCAACGCCGACAATCTGAAATTGTCACGTGAGCTCGAGATCGTCGATCTCATCGACCAGGCCGCCAAGGACTACCAGCGCAAACTTTCCCAGGATTATCTGACCAACAGCGCACGGCTGCAGAAATTCCAGGAAATCCGCATCTGGAACACGGTGTTCTCTTTCTGGAAACATCTTGCCGACGCCTACCAGCGGTGCATCGCGCGCTATCAATCGGCCGGTAGCGCATGGAGTTCGCTCAAAGGGCAGATCCCCGTGGCAGTGGCCCGTGCATTGCGCGCGTTGACGTTGCAGCTCAAATTGCAACTGTTGCGCTACGGCCCGGTCGAGGCGCGAATCTGGGCGCAGATGGGCAAGCTGTACGCCTATGCCGAGGAGAACGGCTTCGCCACGGCGCGAGTCACCGTTTATCCCGGGACATTCGGTGCATCCACCGTGCAGCGTGAATTCCTCAAGGGTCTCATGCTGAACATTTCCTCGACCGACAGCCTGTTGCCGGCCAAGCTGGAAATCGCCGAGCGTATCGTCGCGCAGTTTTCCGAGTTCTTCGTCATGAGCCGACAGCCTGCGAAGGGCTGCCACTACCATTTCGATCTGCACGAAGACAAGTTGCCTGCGCGCGTGCTTTCGCGACTGCCGATGACAGCGGGATTGCGCTACTTCGGCCCAGGCAGCGCGGCGGAACAACTCGAGCAATTGATCGCAACGATGCGCGCCGATGGCGCCGTCCCTTCGCACGTCAATCTCGGTGGCACATTCGATCCCGAAGTAGTGCTGGAAACGCTGCGGCACCTTGCGCGCTATTGGGCGTCAAATCCGCCGGCGCGCAGCGAGGAACGGCGTCACAGTGTTTCACGCATAAGCGTCGTGCACGATTTCGATGAAATCGTCTCCACAGTGTCCGGAGAGACGCAAGATCTGGCGTTCGACAGTTCCGTTGAGATCTGGACGGTCGAAAACGAAAGTGAGGGCGGCTACGGCGCCCTCATGCCGCAGACCAGGAGCGATTGGCTGCGCGTCGGCACCCTGCTGGGGGTCAAGCTCGAAGACGGTGCCTCGTGGGGGGTGGGTATCGTACGCAGGTTGTCCGCCTTCGATCACAAACAGCGTTACGTCGGCATCCAGGTACTGACCAGGGGCGCAACCGTAGTCAAGCTCGGCGCTGCCGGTGCTGCAGACCCCGAGGAACTGGAGAGCGCCCTGTTGCTGCCGTCCAATGCGACTGTGACGCAGGGCGCGGCTGAGATGAATCTGCTGCTCAGGCCGGGGGCTTTTTCGCTTCAGAAAAGCATGCAAATGCGAGCCTACGAACGTAGCTACCTGCTGGTGCCACGCCAGTTGCTCGAAGGTGGTTATGATTTCGACATGGCGCGCTTTCGCGTGATGCAGCGCGCCGCCTGAACGCGTAGTTTAAAAGGAGGGTCGTTTGACGATTCCGTCCCGCAATGCTATCGCAACGCGACAGGCTGCTCATGCACTTGCCGGCTAGCGTACAAGTCCTTACGGAATACGGCTCGCGGCTCGATGCCGTGCATGCACACGCCGACCTGAAGCTCGCGTTGCAGATCGAGATGGTCGACCAGGCCGATCGCGCCGCCGCTGTCCTGCTGGAAGATCTGGAATCGCGCTATGCCCGGGGGGGCAATGTCGAACGGGCCGAGCCGATCGAGGAGTGGGGGGCCGTTGCATTGTATTGCGCGCAGCTCGAAGCGGCCTATGTGCACCTTGCCCGCCAGTTCCAGACATACAGCCATGGCTGGGCTGAAGTTGCCGACAAGATCCCGCAAGTCGTCGCGCGCGGGATGCGCGCGACTTCGATGCGTCTGAAATGGCAACTCATGCGCTACCTGCCCGTGGAAAAGGACATCTGGCAAACGCTTGCCCAGTTGTGGACCTTCGTCGAAGACAAGGGCATGGAGCAGGCGCGGGTCATCGTCTATGAGGACAAGTCGACTCTGGCGCGCGAGTTTTTGCGCCCGATGATGCTCGCGGTGTCCGCTGCCGACAGTTTGCCTGCGCTTGAAGTGGACATCGCCTACCGCATCATCGATTTCCTGTCGGATCGCTTCGACTTGCAGCGACATCCCGCCAAGAGCTGCAACTTTTTCGTGGATATCGACCGATGGACGCCGCCGGAGCGTTATACGCGCGTGTCGGTCGTGCGTTCGGGATCACGTTTTTTCGGCGCCGGCCGGGTCATGACGCAAATCGATCAGCTGATTTCCAAAGTGGCCGGCGGGGAGATCGTGCCGAGCGAAATGAATCTGGAAGGCATCGAAGACATGGGCGCCGTCATCCACGTCATGGAGCATCTGGCCCGGCACTGGTGGGAGCGGCGCCCGACACGTCGCAAGGAGCGCCGGCGTTCGCTGTCGCAGATCGGCATCGTGCACGGCTTCGGTGAGATCATGGCGCGCCTGGCGCTTGATGAAGTGGCGCAATCCCAGCGCCCGCCCATGGAAACATGGGGTGTGGAAGACGAAAGCGAAGACGGCTACGGCGCCGTGATTCCCGTGACGCGAGGGGATTGGCTGCACGTGGGCAAGATACTCGCGGTCAAACCAACGGATACACGCATCTGGGCGATCGGTATCGTGAGACGGCTGGCCGCGCAGGAAGACGGACGGCGCAATATCGGTATCGAATTGCTGGCTCGCGGGGCGCGGGCGGTCAATTTGCACCGTCGCACCGATACCGAGCAGCACTGGCAGGCGTTGCTGTTGCCGCCGCAATCCGGGGGCGATGCGAGCCTGGGTGAAGTCAGCCTGCTGCTGCCGGCGGGCACCTTTGTGCCGGACTCGAGCCTGGAAATGGAGGTCTATAGCACGCGCTATATCCTGGAACCGCGCGTGCTTCTGGAACATGCAACCGAATTCGAGATGGCACGTTTCCGTATACTGCAGCGCGTGACTGAGCCCGCATCGCCTCCCTAGGCGAGCGTTCTCTGGAACCAGGCACTGATATCCCTGAGTTCCTCCGCGCATACCGAGTGCGCCATCGCATACTGGTGCCAGTCCACTTCGTAGCCGAGTTTGATGAGCCGGTCGCGGCTGGCCGAGCCGAGGACCAGTGGCACGACGTTGTCCTGGGTGCCATGTCCCAGAAACACCGGGATATTCTGGCTCGCTGCATTACGTTCCTTGTCCAGGCTGTCGGCGAGGGGCAGGTAAGCCGACAGGGACATGACCCCCGCGAGTTGTTTGGGCTGGCGCAAGCTCGTGTGCAGTGCAATCACTCCGCCTTGCGAGAAGCCCGCCAGGACGATGCGATTGACCGGCACGCCGCGCGCCACTTCCTTGGCAATCAACTCCTCGACCATTTTCTGGGACTGACGCACGCCCTGTTCGTCTTCTTTGCGGGAAATGTCCTGGCTGGCAATGTCGTACCACGCGCGCATCACGAAACCGCCATTGATGGTCACCGCACGCATCGGTGCATGCGGAAACACGAAGCGTATCCCCAGAGGCGGCAGCGTGAGCTCCTGCACGATCGGCACGAAGTCGTTGCCATCGGCACCCAATCCGTGCAGCCAGATCACGCTGTGACTGGGCTTCGGCCGGGTCTCGATTTCGACGGTTTGCAGGTGTTGGGTCATTGGCTGATTCATGGGCGTGGGTACACGGAGGTCACGAAGAGATTATAAAGAGCACAACTCGGAAGGACGATGCATGCTGAAACTCGATCCGTCACCGTGACCGCTATTCTTCCATTATTGCCATTCCCTGCGTTCTCTGGCTTCAGGTTTTGGAGCGTATCGCGGATTTTGGCCGGAACGCCTTGCACACTGCGTCGTCGGTCTCGATGTAGGGCCCGCCGATCAAATCTATGCAGTACGGCACGGCGGCGAAGATGCCATGTACGATGGCCTTGCCGTCATCGGATCTGAGTCCTTCGAGTGTTTCGCGGATCGATTTGGGCTGGCCCGGCAGGTTGATGATTAGCGTCTTGCCGCGGATGACGCCCACCTGCCGCGACAGAATAGCGGTGGGCACGAAGTGCAGGCTGATCTGGCGCATCTGCTCGCCGAAACCGGGCATCTCCCGGTCAGCCACAGCCAGCGTGGCCTCAGGCGTGACGTCCCGGGGCGCGGGCCCGGTGCCGCCGGTGGTCAGCACCAGATGGCAGCCTTCGTTGTCGCACAGCTCCTGCAAGGTACGCGAGATGACAGGCTGTTCGTCCGGAATCAGGCGCTCGATCACGCGTCTCGGATTGCGCACCGCCCGGCCAAGCCACTCGGCGAGTGCCGGCAAGCCCTCATCCTTGTACACGCCTTTGGACGCGCGATCGCTGATCGAGACCAGGCCGATGACCACTTGTTCGTTGTCTTTCATGATCGGGATATTCACGCAGAAATCCTGGGCTAGATCAAATGCCGCCGCGATCATAACCCGAAACATTCACGATCGAAGCTGCGTGCCTCGATCTTTTTTACCCGGCGTCTTCCGCGTCGGCACCCTTGACGGGCGGATTGATGGTTTCGCGAAGCACCTGGAACAGTTCGCGAAAGCTCTTCGGCGGCTTGCTGGTATCGGCTTCGCGCCGGGCGTTGCGTATCAGCGTGCGCAACCGCTGAACCTCGGCGGACGGATACTCGGCGATGAATTCTTCGAGTCCACGCTCATCCTTCAGCAGCTTCAGGCGCCATCTTTCGAGCAGATGCAGGCGGGCCGTCTCTTCGACCGAGACGCCCTTCCATGCGTCCAAGTGCCGGCGAATGGTACCGGCATCGCCTTCTTCGCGCATCAGGCGCCCGATGTACTGCATCTGGCGGCGCCGCGCGCCGAATTTGGCGATGCGCCGGGCTTGCAGGATCGCTTCGCGCAGACGCTCGGGCAGCTCCAGCTGGACGAGTTGATCCTCGCTTACCCTCACCAGGGCTTCCCCCAATTCCTGCAACGCCTGGTCGTCGAGCTTGCGCCGCGTCCTGCTTGGCGGGCTGTCGTCTTCCGGGGATTCATCCCCGGGCTGTTCTGGTTGTCGCACTGTTTGGCCGCCCGTTACGCGCAAGGTTTTCCGCGGCATCCCGCGGAGTGCTGAATCAGCAAGCTGGTATCATAACCAAACATCCTCGTCCGCGGCGTGCCACCCGGTCCATCCGGGCACACGCCGCTTCAATTTCAAAGTTTCGGAAAGACATCTTGGCCAGCAGCGAATTTACCCACTCAGCCGATGACCTCAGACAGATTTCCCGCGACGTCCTCGACTATGCCCGCGAACGCGGCGCCACGGCCGCCGAAGTCGAGGCCAGTGAAGGCTTCGGCCAAAGCGTGACGGTGCGGCGAGGCGAGGTCGAGACCATCGAATACAACCGCGACAAGGGCGTCGGCGTCAGCGTTTATATCGGCAAGCAGCGCGGCCATGCGAGCACTTCGGATTTTTCCTCGCAAGCGCTGCGCGACGCGGTCGACGCGGCTTTGTCGATTGCGCGGCTGACCGCCTCGGACCAGTTCGCGGGTCTTGCCGATGCCGATCTGCTGGCGACGCGCTTTCCCGAGCTGGATCTCTACCACCCCTGGGCGATCGATGTCGAGCAGGCCATCGAACTGGCGCGTTCCTGCGAAGATGCCGCATTCGCCGCGGACCCCGAAGTCTCCAACTCGGAAGGCGCCTCCGTTTCCGTCCAGCAATCGCATTTCGCGTACGGCAATTCCAACGGCTTTCTGGCCGGCTATCCGAGTTCGCGCCATAGCATCGTTTGCGCGGTCATTGCCGGCAAGGACGACACCATGCAGCGCGACGACTGGTATACGACTGCTCGCTCTCCGGCAGATCTCGAATCGGCGATCGAGGTCGGCGCGCGCGCCGGCAAGCGCGCGGCGCGCCGCGTCGGCGCACGCACGGTAGCGACCGCGCGCGTGCCAGTGCTGTTCGAGGCGCCGGTTGCCTCCGGATTGCTGGGTCACTTCGTGGCTGCGGTGAGCGGCGGCAGTCTGTATCGCAAGTCTTCGTTCCTGCTCGACAGCCTGGGCAAGCAAGTGTTCGCGCCCCACGTGCAGATCCACGATCGGCCGCACGTGCGCAAGGGACTGGCGAGCAGTCCGTTCGATGACGAGGGCGTTGAGACACGCACACGCGACATTGTTCAGAATGGCGTGCTGCAGGGCTATTTTCTCGGCAGCTATTCCGCGCGCAAGCTCGGCCTTCGGTCGACCGGCAATGCCGGCGGCAATCACAACCTCAGCATGGATTCCACCGATGGTGATCTCGCGGCACTGCTCAGGAAAATGGGCAGCGGACTGCTGGTGACCGATCTGCTGGGGCAGGGCGTCAACATGGTGACGGGCGATTATTCGCGCGGCGCCGCCGGATTCTGGGTTCGTAACGGTGAAATCGAGCATCCGGTCCAGGAAATCACCATTGC
>CBDDRM010000181.1:0-42683 GCA_965233135.1 uncultured bacterium
GCTACCGGCCTCACGCCGGGCGTGACGTACAACTATCGCGTCAGCGCGTTCGATGCGGTTCCCAACCATGGTGACTGGACGCCAACACCGGTCGCAGTGAAAGCGGCTAACCCGTAACACCGGCACACCTCGCGAGGCCCCTCGCGAGATTTGGCGCGCATTGGTGTCGTGAGGAGAATAAAGTTTCTCCTCACGATTCGCGCCTTCCTGATAGCAATCAGCCTACCCTACGTGCTGCGGCCGCATCCGGGCACGCGCCCGGCATCTCAGGTTGCCGAGTAGTCTCAACGGGCTACACGAACTTTACCTCCCGGAAAGCGTCCCATCTTGCGAGGACGCTATCGTCACAGCTGCAGAGTAACAGGACGCCGGATTCCAGCGCAGCGCGCCTAAGGGTTTTAACCGATACAACGGTCTTGTCGGATGTCCCGGTGTACCGATGCGCAGTCTGTCATCGGGGGCATCGTATGTCTCGGACACGTTCCGCGGCGACCACCCTGCGGCTTCTGACGTGTATCCCATTTCCCGCTGCGGACGTTGCTGACCACTGGGTGTTAGATCGCCCCTGGCGGCAACGCCGTCCATGAATTCTTGCAAAGGAGCCAGGTGCGACTCATGCGAACCATTCATCCCACCCTGCCCTGGAGGCTTGTTTGGCACAACTGACCACACCGTTGGCTTCCGCCCGGCTGGCGCAAGGCTTTACCTTGCTCGAGCTTCTGGTCGTGATGGTGATTATCGGCCTTCTCGCCGGATATGTCGGTCCGCGCTATTTCGCGCAGGTTGGGAAATCCCAGACCAAGACCGCCCGGGCACAAATCGATTCCTATGAGAAGGCGCTCGAACAATACCGGCTGGACGTCGGCCGTTATCCCCCAAACGAACAAGGCCTCGATGCACTATTCGATCGACCCGAAGGCGAAACAAAGTGGCAAGGGCCATACCTTAAGAAAAAACCACCGCCAGATCCGTGGGGCAACAAATACGTCTACAAGACGCCCGGCGAACATGGCGATTACGATCTGCTGTCTTACGGGCGGGACGGCAAACCCGGCGGCACCGCAGAGGACGAAGACGTCACCAACTGGTAACGAGCGAACCGACGTGATCATGCTTTCCAGACAAGCCAGTCGAACTCGAACACACCAAGCAGCCTCGTTCGCGCGCCCCGCCCCGGATATCGCGTCGCGCGCGCGCGTTCGGGCGTTTTGCGTGCGTGCCAGGCGCGCATGAAGTTCTTTGTCAAAGCGCTCAGCGAATCCGGCGGCATCATCTCGCTCGCCCTCGATGCAGCCGACGAGGCCGATGCTACCCGCCAAGCACGCGCAAAAGGTTGCAGTGTGCTCTCTCTGCGCCCCGCCAGTGGCTGGCCGCTGCGACCTCTGCGCGTCGCCCAAAAGTTTCCGCTCGGGCTGTTTAATCAGGAGTTGCTGGCCTTGCTCGGTGCCGGGCTGACCCTGGTTGAATCGATCGAAGCGCTGGCCGAAAAAGAAGTCAACGCCGTAACCCGTAACACGCTCGAGCGCTTGAGCGAACAACTCAAGCAAGGGCGTACCCTGTCGCAAGCCATGCACGAGCAGCCGCAGGCTTTTCCTTCGCTTTACGTGTCCACCGTTCGTGCCACCGAGCGAACCGGCGATCTGAACGATGCGCTTCGGCGTTATGCGGCCTACGACGCGCAGCTCGACGTGGTGCGCAAGAAAGTCATCAGCGCGTCGATCTATCCGGTGTTGCTCATGGCCGCGGGCACACTGGTGTTGGTTTTTCTCCTGGCCTACGTGGTGCCGCGATTCAGCATGGTGTACGAAGACGTGAAAGGCGATCTGCCCCTGGTGTCCCGGCTTCTTCTGGATCTTGGCAACTTTCTCAGCGCGCATGGGGCAGTTGTCGCCGTGGTCGTCCTCGTCCTGATCTCGCTGCTTGGCCGTATGCTGTTCACGCCGGCCGCACGGCGCTGGATTGGCGCGAAGATGTGGAAAATTCCCGCGGTGGGCAGCCGCATGCGCCTTTATCAGCTGGCGCGCTTCTACCGCACTCTGGGCATGCTGTTGCGCGGCGGTACAGCGGTGGTCGCTGCCCTCGACATGGCAACGGGGCTGCTCGCACCAGCGCTTCGCGCAAGTGCAGAGCGTGCCCGGGAAGCCATCCGTGAAGGCCAATCGATTTCAGAAGCGATGGACGCCCAGGGCCTCACCACGCCGGTTGCGCTGCGGATGCTGCGCGTGGGCGAACGCAGCGGTCGTATGGATGAAATGATGGACCGCATCGCGGCGTTTCTCGACGATGAAATCGCGCGCTGGGTGGATTGGTTCACACGCCTGTTCGAACCGCTGCTGATGGCCGCCATCGGGATCGTGATCGGGGTCGTCGTCGTCCTGATGTACATGCCGGTGTTTGAACTTGCGGGCAGTATCGAATGAGCGCCGTCATGGACACCGCGTTACCCGATCGGCGCCTGGTGACGATCGAGCAAATCGAGGAAGCGCGCAACCTCGCGCGCACGACAAGGCGAAGCGTCGTGCAATTGCTCGACGAACAACTGGAACTGCCGCCCGCCGAGTTCACGGCTGCACTCGCCCAGACATTGCAAATGCCCACGCTGTCGAATCGGCGCCTGCACACCCTGGCGCCGGCGTTCGATATATTGCCGTTCGCCGAAGCCAACGCACACGAGTGCGCCCTGCTGCGCGATGAGGCTGGGAATCTGTTGCTCGCTATCGGGGATCCCTTCGCACTCGAACTACAGGCGTGGGCGGCCGAACGCATCCAGGGCCCCTTCTCTCTCGTCCTGGCGCACCGCGACGACATTGCGGCTTACCTGTCGCACGTGGAAGAGGACATGCGCGCCATGGATGGCGTGCTTCCGGCGCCGGCGCCGGTCGATACCACGCATGACGTCGAGGATCTGTCGCTCAAAGCCATCAGCGAGCACACCAGCCCCGTCGTGCGGCTGGTGAACTCTACGCTCTACGACGCGTTAAAGGCCGGCGCCAGCGACATTCACCTCGAGGCCACCGGCAATGGTCTGGCGATCCGCTGCCGCATCGACGGCGTGCTGAATCAGGTCGGAGCGGTCCAGGGTAACGAGATGGGCGAGCAGATCATTTCTCGAGTCAAGGTCATGGCCGAGCTCGATATCGCGGAGCGGCGCATCCCGCAAGACGGCCGCTTCAAGGTCACAATAAAAGGACGCGATGTGGACTTCCGCGTTTCCATCATGCCCAGCATATTTGGCGAGGACGCCGTGCTGCGCATTCTGGACAAGAAAATCCTCGCTGACGAAATTCGCGGTTTGCGCATCGATGCGCTCGGATTCGATGGTCCGACCGTGGCCTGGCTGCGCAAGCTCGCGCACGAACCTTACGGCATGCTGCTGGTGACGGGCCCAACGGGCAGCGGCAAAACGACGTCGTTGTATGCGTTGCTCTCCGAGATTCACAGCGGCCACGAGAAAATCATCACCATCGAGGATCCGGTCGAGTACCAGCTTCCCGGGATCTTGCAAATCCCGGTAAATGAGAAGAAAGGCCTCACTTTTGCGCGCGGACTGCGCTCCATCCTGCGCCACGATCCGGATAAAATCATGGTGGGCGAGATCCGCGATCCGGAGACCGCGCAGATCGCGATCCAGTCGGCGCTGACCGGGCACCTGGTGTTCACCACCGTACACGCGAACAATGTGTTCGACGTGATCGGCCGCTTCCTGCACATGGGCCTGGATCCCTACAGTTTCGTCAGCGCACTCAACGGCGTCGCCGCGCAACGTCTGATCCGGATCAATTGCCTGCAGTGCTCCACCGACCTGCGCCCCGCGCCTGAACTGCTTGCGGCATCCGGTCTCGACCCCGCGCAGACGGCGGACTGGAAGTTTCGCGCGGGACGAGGCTGCGGACAATGCCGCGGCACCGGTTATCAGGGCCGTAAGGCGATCGCAGAGACCCTCACGCTCAACGATGAAATGCGCGAACTCATCAGTTCGCGCCAGCCGGTGCGCGTAGTCAAGCAGGCGGCGCGCAACCTCGGTACGCGCAGTCTGCGCGAAGCGGGACTTGAACTGCTGAGGCGCGGGGAAACCACATTGGAGGAGGTCAATCGTGTCACGTTTGTCGCGTGAGCGCATTCAGATCGCTCTATCGCCCCGGCAGGTGGCGATGGTGCGATTCTCCTCGCAGCGCCACAGCAAGCAGGTTACGCAGCGACGATGCCTGCCGTGCGCACCGGGCGATCAGCAGCCCAACTGGAGCGGCGCGCTTGCGTCGCTGCGCGAACTGCTGAAGCCTCCCAATCCGGTCAAGTTGCCCGTGACCGTGATCCTCTCCAATCATTTCGTTCGCTACATGGTGCTGCAATGGAGCACCGATCTGGTCACGCGCGCCGAGGAAGCAGAATTCTCCCGCGCGCGTTTCATCCAGGTGTTTGGCGACATCGCCCGACATTGGACGATCCGCGCCAGCGACGCGCCCGGAGGCCATGCGCGTCTGGCCGCGGCGACCGATCAGGCATTGCTGGAGGCGCTCGCGACTACGCTGAATGCAACTGGTCTTGCGCTCGATTCCTGTCAACCCGCGTTAATGGCGCAGTTCAACGCCGGGCGCCGTCGCATAGGCGACAACGCCTGGCTCGTCTGCGCGGAACACGGGAGGCTTCTAGTCGCCAGGATTGACGCCGGACATTGGAGCTCGGTGCGGGTCCGGCCCCTGAATGAACCCGAGGTGAAGCTGCGCGACGTGCTGGATCACGAGCGCATGCTGCTGGCGCACGCCCACTCCGGCTCCAGGGTATTCGTAAGCGCCGCCGATGGTGTGGTGATCGACCATCAGGGCCTCGATCCAGGACAACTCGATGCGGGCGGCGCCGGCGCAACGAGCAAGCCGGCGGATACCTACGCGCTGGCCATGGTTGGATTGCACTGATATGGACGCACTGCAGCTCGATTTCGTGCAGTCCGCCCGCAGGCAGCGCAGCAGCGGCGTGCTCTTGCTGGCCGCTGGCGTCATGGCGGTTTTTCTCGTGGGTTACTGGCGCGTGGACCTGCAGGCGCAGACTCAGTCACTTGAAGGGCGCCTGGCCCGGCTCGAAAGACAGGCCGGCGGCCTCGGAGCGGCGTCGGCACGCGTCGACGCCCGAACGGCTCTGGAGGTACAGCGCGCCAATGAAGTGATCGATCAGCTCGCGTTGCCGTGGGACCGCCTGTTTCGAGCAGTGGAAAGCGCTGCCGGCGGCCCGGTGACCTTACTCGGCATCGCGCCGGACGCCAGGAATGGCGTGGTGCAAATCAGCGCGGAAACCGCCGATGCCGACGATATGTTTGCGTATGTGAGGAGACTGGAGCAGCAATCGGAGCTGACCAATGTGTATTTGCTGGAGCATCAGCGCGACAAGCGCGGTGCAAACTTGCTGCGTTTCGTGGTTACGGCATCATGGCTGACACCCCAACCCGGGCGCTGAGCGGTCGCCTGAAGTGGTTGGCGCGCCGGCCGGACTGGCTGGCGCTGGCAGGCCTTGCCCTCGTCCTGCTGGCATTGGTCATATATGCATTTGGCGTAAGACCGGTCGAAATGCGCCGGCTTGCATTGACCGATCGGCTGGTGGAATTGCAGGGGCGCACGCAGAGTACGGCAAGCGGCGCCGGGCAGACAAATCCCGAGCAACAACTTTCTTCATTCTATGCGCGCCTGGCCGATGCGCGCCAGGCGCCGGAAATCGCCAGGCAAGTGCACGACTACGCTCGCGCGGCCGGTCTGACGCTCGAGCGTGGCGACTACCGGCCGGTTGCGGATGCCTCGGGGAAATTCGTGCGCTATCAGATCGTTCTGCCGGTAAACGGGAACTATCTGCAGATCCGGCGTTTTCTGGCCGACGCGATGCGCGAGATGCCCGGGCTCGCGCTCGATGCAATCAGCTTCGAACGTGAAGACGCACAGTCCGCCCAGCTGCAGGCGCAACTGCGCTTCACCGCTTTTCTCAGGAATAGCTCATGACGTCCCGCAAGCGTTGGATGATCATTGGCGGCTTGCTCGTGGTCACGCTAGGGGCCGCCGCGTGGGTGCGCAACATCGAGGACACGGAATCGGGCATCAGCACCGAGGTGCCGGCCAGGACAGCGCGCACTGCACCAGCTACGGCCGCGTCCGCCAGGGCCGATACGCCTGGTATCGATCTGGACCGTCTCGTCAATCGCACCCCCGGCACGGCGGAACGCGACCCCTTTGCCCTGCCTCAGCCAAAAGTCGCGAAACGCATAGCGCGCACCGGCGCGCGCGCGCCCATCGCCCCGCCGGTGCCGCCCAGCGCGCCGCCGATGCCATTCACCTACATGGGCAAATTGCGTTCCGGCTCGGACACCGCCGTATTCCTGACCCAGGGCGAACGCAACCTTGTGCTGCGCGAGGGCGACACCATTGATTCAACCTATCGCGTCGAGCAAATCGCCGATCGCGCAATCACACTGGTCTATTTGCCGCTCGACGAGCGCCAGACCATCGTCATCGGAGAGCCGACACCATGAAGCGCATCGTGATCCTTCTGCTTCTTCTGTTCGTGGCCGGCTGCGCTGCGGATGCCGCGCTCACGCAGGGCCGCCGTATGATCGACCAGGGTTCGATGGAAGCCGGTATCCGGCACATGGAAAAAGCGCATAAGGCGCACCCCGAGGACGCGGAACTGCGCAGATACTATCTGCGCTACCGCGACCTTTATGTCGATCAGCTTAATTACGAAGGTGACAAGGCGCGATTGCTCGGGCACAGCGAACAGGCCCTTGCCGCCTACGGCCGCGCGTTGACGTTCAATCCCGACAATGCCCGTGCGAAGGCCGGCATGGAAGCAACCAAAGTCGCACAGCGTCAACGCGACAGCATGCGTCAGGCGCAGGCCTTGCTGGAAGCTGGAAACGAGGATCAGGCCTTGTCGATGGCCAAGGAAGTGCTCAAGCAGAATGCATCGCAGCGCGACGCGCAGGCGCTGGAGCGGCGTATCGAGGAACTACGCGTGAGCCGGCAAGGCGCCGAACCCCAGCTCGGCGCGGAGTTTCGCAAACCCGTCACGCTGGAATTCCGCGATGCACTGCTGAAGAACGTGTTCGAAGTGCTTTCGCGCGCTTCGGGCATCAATTTTGTTTTTGACCGCGATGTGCGCGCAGACCTGCAAACCACGATCATTGTGCGCGACACGCCACTCGAGGAAGCCCTGCAATTCTTGCTGGTCACCAATCAGCTCGCCAAGAAAGTGCTTAACCAGAATACCGTCTTGATATATCCGAATTCGCCGAACAAGGCCCGCGATTATCAGGAGCTGGTGACCCGCAGCTTCTACCTGGGCAACGCGGATGTGAAGCAGACGTTGAACCTGGTGAAGACCGTTGTCAAAACCCGTGATGTCTTCATCGATGAACGGCTGAATCTGCTGGTAATGCGCGACACGCCCGAAGCCGTGCGCCTCGCCGAGAAACTGATCGCGGCACAGGACCTGGCCGAGCCCGAAGTGATCCTGGAAATGAAAGTGCTCGAGATCACCCGAAGCAAACTGCAGAATCTGGGCGCGACATATCCCACCCGCGTTTCCGCGGGTATTCAGGGTGCGGCTGCCATTCCCGGGCAGATCACGCTTAACGAATGGCTCAACCGCAGTTCCAACCTGGTCGTGCTGAACATCACAGACCCGGCTTTCGTCATCAACCTGCAACAGCAGGACAGTGACACCAATCTTTTGGCCAACCCGCGTATCCGCGTTCGTAATCGCGAAAAAGCAAAAATCCATATCGGCGACCGGTTACCCGTCATCACGACCACTTCAACTGCCAACGTCGGGGTGTCCGAATCCGTTCAGTACCTGGACGTCGGCCTGAAGCTCGATATCGAATCCAATGTGTACCTGGATGACGAAGTGGCCATGAAAGTGGGACTGGAGGTGAGCAACATCGTGCAACAGATCCAGTCCGCGCAGGGCACGCTGACCTACCGCCTGGGCACCCGAAACACCGCAACCGTTCTGCGCGTCGCGAATGGCGAAACGCAGGTGCTGGCAGGGCTGATACAAGATGAAGACCGGCGCACCACGGACAAAGTCCCGGGCCTGGCGAATCTGCCTCTGATCGGACGGCTGTTTACGAACAATAACGATGCACGCACAAAAACCGAAATCGTGTTGTTGATCACGCCCTACGTCGTGCGCAATCTCGATCGCCCGCCGCCTTCTGCGCTCGAGGTCGCCTCGGGGACCGAGGGAGGATTGGGCGGTGCGCCGCTGCGCTTGTCGGGAGGACCTGGGGCGCCGCTGCCGCAAGATCCGCCGCCAGCGCCGGGCGTTGCTGAAACCGATGAACCCACGCCGAACGCCCCGCCATCCGCTGGTGCAGCGCCCGCGGCCGAGCCGACCACCGCGCCCGCCGCGGTTACGGACGCCGGGGCGCCGGTCGCAGACAAAGCGGCGAAGTCGATCACGTTGTCCGCTCCGGACCAGGTGAAAGCCGGCAGTGAGTTCTCGGTGGCAATTTCGCTGCCGCCCAATTCCGCGGGCACCGTGCGGTTCGACTTGCAGTATGACAGTGCAAGGCTCGCTGCCGTGGACGCACAGCCGACACCCGGACGCATTCAGTTGACGATCGCCGGCCCGACCACGGTACGTCTGCGCGCACTCGAAGGTCAGTCTGGACCGGCGCGGATTTCCGTCAGCAATGTCATTCCGGCACCGGGCGAGGGCAGTGAAGCGTCGCCGCCTGGCGTCCCTGCGCCGGTCACCGTCAACGTAACTCCATGACGAGGCGAGGACTCCGCGAGCGGCGAGGTGGCAGTCGCCCAATCACGGCGCCTCTCACCGGTCGTCTCCGACGTGGCTTCACACTGATCGAACTGGTGGTGACGCTGGCCATCGTTGCTATTCTGGCCTCCGGAGCGATCCCTCTTACGCACCTGGCCGCCCAGCGCGTCAAAGAGCAGGACCTGCGTTCCTCGCTGCGTCAGATTCGCGAGGCGCTCGATGCCTACAAGCAGGCAGCTGACAGCGGGCTGATCGAGAAGAAGGCCGATGAGTCAGGTTATCCGCCTGATCTCGAAACGCTGGTGTCCGGCGTTGAGAACATCAAGAATCCCGAAAAACCAATGATCTACTTTTTGCGGCGGGTTCCTCGCGATCCGTTCGCGCCTGCGCACTTGAGCGCTGCCCAAAGCTGGGGCAAACGCTCGTATCAAAGCCCGCCCGAAGATCCCCGCGAGGGCGAGGACGTGTTCGATGTTTATTCCACAGCGGAAGGCACCGGCTTGAACGGCATCCCGTATCGCGAATGGTGAAACTGGCCGTGCGGACCTCCAGGCTCAGCGCGACGCACCCGCAAACCGCCTGCATACGCTCGGGCTTCCCCGATCGCGCGAGGCGCGGCGGCAGCGTTGCGCGCGGGTCTGGGCTTGCACAATACGCATTCACGCTCATCGAATTGCTGGTGGTCATGGCCATCATAGCGCTGCTGCTGACCATAGCCATGCCGCGTTATTGGCAAAGCACCGACAAAGCGCGCGAGTCGGTTCTGCGACAGGATCTCGCGCACATGCGCGTTGCCATCGATCAATATCACGCCGATCGCGGTCGCTATCCGGACAGCATTGAAGACCTCGTGGAAAAGAAGTATCTGAAGGCGATTCCGCGCGATCCCATGACCGAAAGCGCACAGACTTGGGTCGTCGTTCCGCCGCCCGACGCATCAAACGGGTCTATTTACGACGTGCGAAGCGGCGCGCCGGGAACTGCTCGCGATGGCACGCGCTACAGCGATTGGTAAACGCTCGCGGGGACGCGCTGCGGCTGCGGGGTTTACCTACATGGGACTGCTGGTGTTCATCACCCTGATCAGCATTGGGTTGAGCGCCACCGGTCTGATATTTCATCAGCAATCCCGGCGCGAAAAGGAGAAGCAGCTGCTGTTTGCGGGCGACGAGATCCGCAGGGCCATTGGCGCCTACTATGAGCAATCACCGGGTGGGCAAAAGCAGTTTCCGCAATCCCTGGACGATTTGTTGCTTGATCGGCGCTATGCCAGCGTGCAGCGCTATTTGCGCCGCATTTATGTCGAGCCGATCAGCGGCACGAAGCAATGGGCGCCGATTCGCGCCCCCGATGGCGGCATCATGGGCGTGCACAGCGCCGCATCCGGGCAACCGCTGAGAATCGATGGTTTCCCGCCCGGTTACGAACATTTCAAGGACAAGACTAGCTATGGCGAATGGACATTCCAATACATGGTTATGGATTCGGGCGTGAGCGTTGATGCTCCCCGTGACGGGACGCGCAGTATCCCCGGCGCCCTCCCCAGCCTCGACCCGATCCGAAGGCCAACGCAGCCAGCACCAATAATTCCGGATGGACGACACGGCCGTGGTCCGAATGGACTATAGCTCTACCGTTGATCATTGAGGAGCGTTGCGGGACAATTTCTGCAAGCGTAAGAAATGACCTACGCTTGGACTGCCCAGGTGACCAACCCCCTGCTAACAGCCCCGCGAATTACGGGCCAAGCATCGTGTAGTGACCTGTGATGGTTTACAAAAGGGCACGCCGCAAGGTTGTGCCCTTTTCTTTTGTTTTTCGCGTAGATGGCTCAGCAGAGCTGCCCTGGAGACGAAGCCGCCCGATCTTTCGTTTTAACCTTATTCGTGCAACGACCAGCCGCGTGTAGTCCGGGCGGACTATGCACGGACATTGCTCTTCGCACGGGTTTCTCGGACAATTCCTACACGCGTCAGAAAACACCTACGTTGAAATGAGAAGGTAGCCAACGCCTTGCTACAGCCCCGGTAATAAGAGGCCAAGCATCGAGTAGTTACCAGTTGAATTGCGGAGTTGGAATCGGATGGTAGCCAACGCGCTTGCTAACAGCCCGGCTGGAAGGGCCAAGCATCGAGTAGTTGCCAGTTGGAATCGGACGGTAGCCAACGCGCTGCTAACAGCCCGGCTGGAAGGGCCAAGCATCGAGTAGTTGCCAGTTTGAATTGGACGGTAGCCGACACGCTGCTTACAGCCTCGGCAAGAAGTGCCAAGCAGCGAGTAGTTGCCGTCCGCGTCGGATGGTTATCAGTAGTTAGTCGAGGTAGCCAACCCATGCCAGAAGCTCCGTCAGAAAGGGCAGGCATCGTGTAGTTGCCCGGCTTTCAACGGACGGTAGCCAACGCCGTGCTAACAGCCGCGTTAAGGGCCAAGCACCGCGTAGTTGCCATCTGAATAGGTTCACCAGGGCATGCCATCAGGCGTGCCCTTTTTGTTTTTGCGCGCCAGCGTGAGCCAACCGGCGACTATCCACTGGGTTCCTACAGCCTCGACGCGTCATCTGCGCACGTCACTCTGGCTGCTGCTTCCCGCACCGTTCCAGCCCACGTGAGGTCGGACCGGTAAGCCAATAGGACCACATCCGGATGACGGCGGTAAACATGCCCATCCATCTTCCTCAAGTAAATTGAGTCCAGCGCCAGATTGAGCGTGTTTTGCAGTTTGTAAGGCAAAACACGGATCAAGGGATGAAAAATTCAATAGAGAAAGGGTATCGGGTTTGGAATCAAGTCTCGTACCGTATTCCACGATAGTACCGCTTACGCCGGAAACGGTTTCGCCCATGGCGGGCGATGCCGTCGAGGTCGTCGTGAGCCGCCTGGATATTGAACCCGATACCTTTCAATACCTCGCGGCATCGCTTCACGACGACGAACTGGCGCGCGCGCGGCGCTTTCACCTGGAACGTGACCGCAGCCGCTTCATCGTGGCGCGAGCACGCTTGCGCCAGTTGCTGGGACAACGCCTGGGCATCCGGCCGCAGTGCGTCGAACTCGCCTACGGTGCGCACGGCAAGCCCGTGCTCGCGGGCGGTTCGGCCACCATGGACTGGCGGTTCAATGTTTCTCACTCGCGCGATATCGCCGTTTTCGCATTCTGCCGCGGACGCGAAATCGGCATCGACGTGGAGGCAGTGCACCGCGTCTACTGTGCCGACAGTATTGCCGCACGCTTCTTCTCGCGCAATGAAGTGCGGGCCTATATGGCGCTGGATCCATGCGACAAGGAGACGGGATTCTTCAACTGCTGGACGCGCAAGGAGGCGTTCGTCAAGGCCGTCGGCCAGGGGCTGAACTATGCGCTGGACAGTTTCGACGTTTCACTTTCGCCGCACGAACCCGCGGAAATTCTCCGGATTGGCGAGGTGCCGGGCGATGGCGGATGGTGCCTGCGCAATTTCTCACCCTCTCCCGGCTATGTCGCGGCTATCGTCGTCGAGCGCTGCAGGAGCGCCGCGAACGATGACACATTCCGGAAAAAACCCGCCTGTGTGCTATGGACACCGTGACGACACCAGTCGACCGGCGTGATCCGCTGCTGCCCTCTGGCAACTACCAGTCGGCGTGGATCGATGACGAAGTGCGGATGTTTCGCAAAACCGCCCTTCAGTTCATCCAGAAGGAATTCGCTCCCCACTATGCGCGCTGGTGCGCCCAACATTTTCCGGATGCGCAAGCCTGGACGCAAGCCGGCAGGACCGGTCTGCTGCTGCCCGATGTACCCGAAACTTACGGCGGCGGCGGGGGCACTCTGGCTCACGTGATCGTCGTTCTGGAAGAGCTGGCGCAGGCCGGAATCCAGTTCGGATGCAGCATCCAGAGCATCGTAGCGCGCTACCTGCTTGCTTACGGCAGCGAAGAGCAAAAACGCAATTGGCTTCCGCGCATGGCAAGCGGCGAACTGGTCGCGGCCATTGCCATGAGCGAACCGGCCGCAGGCTCCGATCTGCAGGGAATCAAGACGACCGCCCGGCGCGAGGGCGATCAATACGTGATCAAGGGATCAAAAACTTTCGTAACCAACGGATGGCATGCGGGCCTCGTTTGCCTCGCAGTCAGAACCGGATCGGCAACTTCCGGAATGAAAGGCATTTCGCTGATCATCGTGGAAACGAAGAATCTTCCCGGCTATCAGGCGGGACGCCCGCTGGAAAAAGTCGGCATGCATGCGCAGGACACCTGCGAACTGTTTTTCGACGACGTGCGCGTGCCGGTTTCCAATCTGCTTGGCGGCGCTGAAGGCAGGGGATTTTCGCAGATGATGGAACAACTGCCATACGAGCGTCTGACCGTCGGCGCGAGTGCAGTGGCGACGATGGAGCGCGCGGTCGCCTTGACTACCCGGTATGTCAAGGAACGCATGGCATTCAACAAGCCGCTCATCGAGTTCCAGAATACCCGCTTCCAGCTTGCCCAATGCATGACCGAGGCGCATATCGGCCGCGTCTTCTTGGACGATTGCATACAACGTTTTCTTGCCGGCCGCCTCGACGATGTCACCACGGCGATGGCCAAGTACTGGCTGACCGACTGCGAATGCCGCGTCATCGATCAGTGTGTCCAGATGCACGGCGGATACGGCTACATGATGGAATATCCGATTGCACGCATGTGGGCCGATAGCCGCGCCCAACGCATTTATGCAGGTTCAAACGAGATCATGAAGGAGTTAATCGCCTGGTCTTTGTGAAATTCAAGATGGAGCATGCGAAACAAATGATGATGTGGAAAAACGAGCAGATCGAGTCCCGCGAACCCCTCCCGCGGATGTCGCCTTCGCACGGCACCGAGCCGCTTGCGCCTGACCACGACAGCCGTGGTGCGGCGGACTCGACTGCCGACAGGGGCCTGTGCCTGCATGAACTGATAGAACGCCAGGTCCTGCTGACGCCAGACGCGCCGGCCGTCGCCCATGAGCAGCAGCGGCTGACTTATCGGGAGCTGAACGATCGCGCCACTGTGCTTGCCCACCATCTGCGCGGTCTCGGCGCGGGCCCCGATGTGCTGGTCGGCCTGTTGGCGGAGCGCTCGGTCGAAATGGTGGTGGGAATCCTGGGAATCCTGAAGGCTGGAGCCGCTTATTTGCCGATCGACCCTGCTTTTCCGCAGGAACGAGTGTCGTTCATGCTCGCCGATTCCGGCGTTGCACTGGTTCTCGTGCATTCGCATCTGCTCCCCACCCTCGCGGGCAGCGAAACACCGAGCGTTTGCCTCGATACGTTCGACTGGTCTGTGCGCGACCTCGCGACTTCGCCGGCCCGCTGCGTCCCGCGCAATCTCGCCTATGTAATCTATACGAGCGGCTCAACGGGCCGTCCCAAGGGCGTCTGCATCGAGCATCGCAATATCGTCAATTACGTCACCGGCATTGCGCAACGCTTCCAGTTTGAGGCGGGCATGAACCACGCCACGGTATCGACCATTGCGGCCGACCTCGGCAACACGGTCGTTTTCCCGGCATTGGCTACGGGCGGTTGCCTTCACGTCATTTCCCAGGAACGCGCCGAAAATGCGTCCCTGCTGGCCGACTACTTCGCGCGCGAACACATTGACGTCCTGAAAATAGTCCCCTCCCACCTCACGGCGTTGCAGTCCGGCAAGAATCCCGAGCAAGTCATGCCGCGGAAACGTTTAATCCTCGGCGGCGAAGCATCGCGCCTGGGATGGATCGCGCGGCTGCGTGAACTGGCACCGGAGTGCCAAATCTACAACCATTACGGGCCGACTGAAACCACGGTTGGCGTACTGACCTATCAGGTTTCGGAAGCCATCTCGACCACGCAATCCGGCACGCTGCCACTGGGCAAGCCTTTGCCCAATATCCGTGTCGCGTTGCTGGGAGCAGATGCGACCCCGGTCGCGATGGGAGAGCGCGGAGAGATCTGCATTGGTGGAACCGGAGTGGCCCGCGGATATCTGAATCGTGACGAATTAACCGCAGAGAAATTCGTGGCCGATGCGTCGAACCCCGAGACCGGTGCGCGCATGTACCGCACCGGCGATATCGGGCGCTGCCTGCCGGACGGCAATATCGAGTTCTGTGGCCGCAGCGACGACCAGGTCAAGCTCAACGGCTACCGCGTCGAACTGGGGGAAATAGAATGCGCGGTGCGCGAGCATGCCGGCGTGCGCGATGCGGTGGCTTTGGCGCCAGAGAACGAATCGGGCCACCGGCAACTGGTCGCCTACCTGCTGCCCCGGCGAACCGAGCAGCCGCTGTGGTCTTTCGCGCACACGCATGTGCTGCCCGACGGGGCACCCGTGGCCCATTTGAACCGCAACGAAACTGATTACATCTACAACGAAATCTTTGTATTGCAGGCCTACGTGCGTCACGGCATCACGATCGACGATGGCGACTGCATCGTCGATGCGGGTTCCAATATCGGCTTGTTCACCGTATTCGCCAACCGGGTTGCACGCAACCTGCGCATGCTTGCGTTCGAACCCAATCCCGCGGCGTATGCCTGCCTGAAGGCCAATGCCGAGGCATGGGGCCCTGGCGTGAAATGCCTGCCATTTGGATTGTCGAGCGAGAACAAATCCGCCGAGCTGACGTTTTTCCAAGGCCTTTCCCTGCTCTCGGGCTTCTATGCCGACGCCGACACCGAGCGCGAAGTCGTCAAGACCTACGTCCTGAACCAACAGGAGCCCGGACAGAGCTATAGCGAAAATGCCGCCGGCGACATCGGCGAGTTGATCGACGAGCGGCTGCAGTCCCGCATCGTCACTGCGCAGCTTCGCACACTGTCTAGCGTCTTTGCCGAAGAGGGGATCGACCATGTCGATTTGCTGAAGATCAATGTGGAGAAGAGCGAACTGGACGTGCTGAAGGGCATCGCCCCCGATGATTGGCGCAAGATTCGTCAACTGGTCATCGAGGTCGATAAGGAAAGCAATCTCGCACCGATAACTTCCCTGCTGGAACAGCACGGTTACGATTTTCTGGTGGAGCAGGATTCGTTGTTGCGCAACACCGATCTGTGCTACGTGTACGCAATCCGGCCTTCGGAACGAAACCACCTGGTGCGTCAGCACGACGAGCGCAGTCATATTCGTGAGCCGCTTCCGCACAACGACGAAATCCTCACCCCCTTGACGCTGCGCAAGCGGCTCAAGACGCGGCTGCCTCAGTACATGATGCCCGCCGCGTTCATTCTCATGGAGAAATTTCCCTTGACCTCCAACGGCAAGATTGATCGCAAGGCCTTTCCGGCGTTTGCCGGCGAGAAAGTTACGAAAGTTCAGATCGGCGGTGCGCCACAAACGCAGACCGAAAAGGCGCTGGCGGCAATCTGGGCGGAGTTGCTGGAAGTCGAACACATCGGCTCGCAGGATGACTTCTTCGATCTCGGCGGTCATTCCCTGCTGGCAATTCGGGCCGTTTCTCGTATTCGCGAACAGTTCGATGTGAATGTCTCGCTGCGCAATCTGTTCGAGTCGCCCACCCTGGAGGGGCTGGCGAGCGTTATAGACGGTCTTGTCTGGCTGAAACGGCCGGTCGGTCCGGCCGATGGAACCGACAACCGCGAAGAGATCGCATTGTGAACCTGCAGAGCTTTCTGACCGAACTGAGCAACCGCGAGATTCAGATTTGGGCGGATGGCGATCGCCTGCGGTGCAAGGCGCCGGCCGGCGTGCTCACGCCAACCCTGCGCGACCAGCTGACGGCGCGCAAGAACGAGATCCTGGCGTTTCTGCGCACGGCAGAGCGCGCCGCTGCGCAGCCCCGCGCCATCGTTCCCTTGCAGCCGCGCGGAACGCGCGAGCCGATCTTTGCGGTCGCGGGTCATAACGGCGACGTATTCGCGTTCCGCGCGCTCGCCCAGCAACTTGGGCCTGACCAGCCATTTTTCGGCCTTGAACCACCGGGCCTGGACGGTGCCAGCGAGCCGCTGCAACGGGTCGAGGACATCGCCGCCTATTTTGCCGATCAGATCCAGGCGTTTCAGCCCGCGGGTCCGTCCATCATTGCGGGCTATTGCGCCGGCGGCACGATCGCCTTCGAACTGGCGCGCCAATTGCGCCAGCGGGGTGCATCCATCCGTTTTCTGGCACTTTTCGCCGCACCCTATCCTACTTATTGCCGGTTTTCATCCCAACTCGGCGAAGCGGTGGCGGAGCAAGCGCAAAGCCTGGGCAAACATCTCCGCGCACTGTTGAAACTCCCCGTCGCCCGGCAACGCGGCTATATCAACGAACTGCTGCGCAATCGCAAGGCGCGCCGCGAGGCGAGACAGGCGGCAATGAAAGATCCCGTTTTGCAGCGGCGCGCCCGCGTGCAAAGCATGACGGCTTCGGCGGTCGCCCACTACACGCCCGGCATTTACGACGGCCGAGTGTGCCTGTTCCTGCCCAGCCGGCAATGGATGCATTCGCGTGCAGAACCGCTTCGCTGGCGCGCGGTGGCACCGAATGCCGAACAATACTTCGGGCGGGACGGCTGCACGGCGGACATTCTCCTGCTGGAACCGGATGCGCCCGTCGTTGCCGCATTGTTCCGCGAATGCCAGGAGAAAATACGGCTGGAGTCTGCGAGCCGGACGTCTTCCGGCTGAAGACATGGTCCGGGTGGATCAAGGAACGGGGAAGGGAAAGCGGCGGCGCTTTTAATGCTCCAAAGCTAGGATGGGACCATGGAAAAAAAAGAACGTCGTGCGCAATGAGCCGGTTCGGGCGGCACCTCTCGGGAGGCGTCCTGAAATCATGAGAATCTGCCTGGTAGGGTTGGACAATCTGCCGGCGCTGGCGCGCCAATACAAGCATTACATGGTCGGCGGCGAGTCTGTGCAACAGACCTTGCTCGCGCGGGCGCTTGCGCGGCGCGGACACGATGTGAGCATGGTGGTAGCGGACTACGGGCAAGTCGATGGACTGAAATGCGAGGGCATCCGGGTTTTCAAGGCCTACCGCATGAAGGCCGGCGTGCCGGTGCTGCGCTTCATTCATCCCCGATGGACCGGGCTTTGGAGCGCCCTCAGGCGAGCCGACGCCGATATCTATTACACCAGTTGCGCCGGCATGCAGGTAGGGCTCATCGCGCTTTTCTGCCGCGCTTACAACAAGCGATTCGTGTTTCGCAGTGCCAGCGACACCGACTGCGACAAAGCACGTCTGCTGGTGAAGTACGCGCGGGATCGCTGGCTCTATTCGTGGGGACTGCGTCGGGCCGACGCCATTCTTGTGCAAAGCGCCGCCCAGGCCGAAATTCTTGCACGCAGCTTCGGACTGCGTGGCCGCGTCGCCGGAATGTTGGTTGAACAACCGCTGGCGACGCCGCAACGCGATATCGACGTACTATGGGTCGGCAACATCCGCGGCCTGAAGCGGCCCGACCGGCTCCTTGAACTGGCCGCGCAATTGCCGCAGCTTAATTTCCACATGGTGGGCGGCCCCCTGCCTGGCGAGACTGCCCTTTATGAGCACATCAAGGGCGCCGCGAGCACTGTTCCCAATGTACGCTTCCATGGTCCGCTGTCGTATTGGGACGCCAACGAAATGTATGGCCGCGCGAAACTGCTGGTCAACACTTCGGATATCGAGGGATTTCCGAATTCCTACCTGCAAGCCTGGATACGCGGCGTGCCCGTCGTGACCTTGATCGATCCCGATCGCGTGATCGAACGCGAAGGCCTTGGCGCAGCAGCGCGGGCACCGGGGGACCTGGCCGGTATCGTCGGCAGCCTGCTCGGGGATCACGCAGGATGGCAAATGGCGAGCGAGCGCTGCCTGCGCTATATGACGCGGGAATTCGGCGAAGACAGGATCCTGTCCCCTTACCTGGAAACGTTCGACAAAGCCCTGCACGCCGGACCGGGCAGTCCGGGGGTTATTCCGTCGCGAGCATCCCGACATGCCTAAGATCCCATTTCTGATTACTGTGGATACCGAAGGCGACAACCTTTGGTCGAAACCACAGGACATCACCACGCATAACGCCGCGTTTCTGCCGCGTTTCCAGTGGCTGTGTGAGCGATATCGTTTCAAGCCCGTGTATCTGGTCAACTACGAGATGGCGATGTCGGAGGTTTTCGTGGAATTCGGACGTGATGTGCTGGCGCGCGGCACCGGAGAAATCGGCATGCATCTGCATGCATGGAATTCACCGCCGCTGGAGCCGCTGACCGGCGATGATTTCCGGCACCAACCCTATTTGATCGAGTATGCGGACCGGGTCATGAAAGAAAAGATTCATGTCATGACGTGCCTGCTGGAAGATCGATTCGACCGCAAGATGCTCAGTCATCGCGCCGGCCGTTGGGCATTCGACCGGCGCTACGCAAAAATGCTGTTCGATGAAGGCTACCGGATCGATTGCTCCGTGACGCCGGGTGTGAACTGGTCCGCGAATCCGGGTGATCCGCGCGGAAAAGGCGGTGCCGATTACACCAGGTTTCCGGATCGTCCTTACTTTTTCAATCCCTCCGACATCGCGGTGCCTGCCGATGGCCCGATGCTGGAGGTGCCCATGACCGTGGCGCCGAGCCGGCTCATGCGGCGGGCGCCCTGGATCTACAAGGTGCCAGGCATTCGGCGCGTTGCACGCCGCATTTCTCCCGCGCAGCGCTGGCTATGTCCGGTACCGCTGCTGGAAAGATATAACGGCGAAGCCATGCTCGACGCAGCATGCCGGGCGCGGCTGGACAATCCGACGCATCTGGAATTCATGCTTCATTCCTCCGACGTGGTGCCCGGCGGCAGTCCCAGCTTCAAGACGCCGGCGGATATAGATCACTTGTATGCATGCCTGGAGGCATTGTTCGAGCAAATTTCCGATTGGGGCCGCGGCACGACGCTTGAAGAATTCCGCGCGCGCTGCATTGCCTCGCCTCAGGAGTCCGGCGTACTGGGCCGCAGCGAAGATCCCGCGGACACGTTGATTTCTCCGCTGTACACGCCTAGCTATGCAGGTATGGCGCACCAGCGAGACCAGAAGGCGCATTCGGAATGATCCGCCTCGATGGGTCGGCCGCCCGTTATGGCGAGCTGTGGTTTAACGAAGCGGCACCCGCGCAACTCGGCGTGGATATCCTGCGTTACCGATGCCGGTCCGCACCTGTGCCACAATCGCGTGTGACCCCGTTTCTGTCCATGGTTACCGAACTCGGTCCGGGGCCAGATGAGATCGCTGCCGCCTTCAGCAAGGACTGCCGCTACAAAATACGCCGGGCCGAGACGAAAGACGCACTGACCAGCGAATGCGTGACGGATCCGACGCCACGACTCGCTGAGTTCTGTGCATTCTTCGATGCGTTCGCGCGTCAAAAAGATCATGAACCGTGCGATCAGCAATGGTTGCAGGCCGCGAGCAAGGCCCGCCAGCTGATGCTGACGAGAGCTGCGCGCGACGGCGAAACGCTGGTCTGGCATGCCTATCTGATCGCAGGCGATCGTGCCTGGCTGCAGTATTCGGCGTCGTGTTTTCGCGATAAGGATAACGAGTACCGGGCCCTGGTGGGCCGGGCGAACCGCTGGCTGCACTGGCGCAACCTGATCGGCTTCCGGGACATGGGCCTGGTGCGTTACGACTGGGGCGGATTGTTCGAAGACGAATCCGTTCCTGAACAAGCCGGCATCAATGGCTTCAAGAAGAGCTTCGGCGGCCGCATCGAACGCAGCTTTAACTGTACGGTTCCCGTGACTCTCAAGGGACGCATTTATCTGCCCTTGCGCGATGTCTGGCGCAGCCGCGGGACAAGCCTGCTTTTGCGCAAGGAAAGCGTCGCCAGCGCATAGAAGGGCTTTTTACGGCCCGGCGGCCGAAATGCACTACTGCCGCACTACTTCACTCGCCGCAACGAAACACCAGGCATAACACAGTCGTAGATTCGATCGCGCAGCCCAGGATGATGACCCCGGCCGCCCCGCAACGCTCGGTGCGCGCAACTGTGATCGCAGCAGCGCCCGCGCGCTGAGGGAGCCGATGGCTGATCCCTGCGTCTGAGTTCGAGCCGGTCTCCCGGGGGGCGCCTGCCGGCAGGCAAGACGCCGGCAACGCGCTATCGCAACAGACCGACGCCGATTTCGACGCGCTGTCCCCGGGTCGAGACCATCGTGAAGCTGCTGCCGCTGGCCGATACGCTGCCCGCATAGCGGGCATCCAGAGTCAGGGATCCGTCGCCTCCCACAGCATAGGTGCCGCTGCCAGATGTGGCCTCGGTAACGCCTCCGTGATTGCGTGAGCCAGACCAGGAATAATTGCCCGCGCCATCGAATAGCATCGTTCGTACTTCGCTGTTGAATGCGTACTGAGGGAACGGCAGCGCGATCGAATTTACGTAAGGCGTCGCCGCGATCGACAGGTCGATCATGTTCGCAGGTCCGGCCGCCGGATCCGAGTAGTGCAACGCGACCGTGTAGCGGCCGGCCAGACTGCCGGTATTCAATGCGCTGGCCTTCCTTTGGCCCACGCCAATCGACACGGGCTGACCGCTCGAGGTCGCCAGGATGAAGGAGCTGCCCCCGGCCAGGACGCTGCCCGAGGCGCTGCCACCATCGAGTGTCAGCGTGCCGTCCGCACTGACGCTGTAGGTACCGCTGCCCGAGGCCGAAGTCGCAATGCCCCCGGTGTTGCGGGCGCCCGACCAGACGTAGTTGCCGGCGCCGTCGAAAGTGATGATGCGCAATTCGCTGTTGAGTGCGTTACCGGGAAATGGCACCTCGACGGTTGTGCTGTACGGCGTCTCGGCTACGTTGAGGCTGATCGCCGCCCCGCCAGCGGATGCGTTCGAATAGTACAGCGCGAGACTGTAGTCCCCGTTGAGGCTCGTGGTATTGAACGATCCCCCTCGCTTGATGCCCATGCCCATCTCGATGACGGGCACCCCGGTGGGTGCCGCAAGTATGAATGCGCTGCCTCCGGCAAGCACGCTTCCGACCACGCCGAAATCCAGCGCCAGCGCGCCCTCGGGACTCACCGTGTAAGTTCCGCTGCCACCTACTTGCGTAGTCGTACCGCCGACGTTACGCACTGCCGTCCAGGAATAATTGCCTGCGCCGTCGAAGTTGACGGTGCCCTGCTCTGCGCGGAAGCCATAGCCCGGGAAAGGCACATTGAGCGTTCCGGCATAAGGCGTCTCCGGGACGTTGATATCGAGTTGGGCGGCCGGTCCGAACCGTGCATCGATCATGGTGAAGTTCATGGCATAGTCGCCCGACAGGGACGCAAGCGTGTAGCCCACGACGCCGAATAATCCCAACTGTGTGGTTTGCGCCGTGAGGGTGTTTCGACCAGTGTCCTGGGAAACGGTGCGAAGCGTTTCATTGGCGGAGCCGTTCTGAAGTGCGACCATTTTCAGTGTCGTGGGGTCGCTGATGCCGTTGGAGGCCAGGTACTCGGGGGCGTAACGCATGGTCACCGCGACCGGAACCGCGAAGGCAATGCCAGCCGGACTCAAGGCGACCACCGCGGCATCCGCGGGTAGCCCGGTCGCGCCCGAGACCTTACCAATGCTGACCAGCGTCGGGGCCGACAGTGCTCCTGGCGGAATCACTACCTGGGTACCCGCGAGCGGAGACGATTCGTCGGTTACGCCGACCGTCCCGCCGCTGGAATCGATGATCTGGGACGATACGATCTGGGTCTGGGGCCCTGGCGTTCCGGTCATTCCGGTGCCTGGCGTGCCGTCCCCGCCACCGCCGCACGCGGTCAGTGCCATCAGCGCAAGCCATGGCGCAATGATCTTAAAAGTTTTGATGACGATCTCCCGCTACTTTGACGAGTTCATCGAAGCCGTTGCAGGGCCGTACGACGCAAACCTGCCTGGGCCCCGACCGCACTTACGTTTACAGCCGGATCGATGGCAGCCGCGTCGCCTGCCCCGCGCCGCGCTCCGATCTGCCGCCGCTCCAAAGCCGTTCATAGGCCGACAGTAATTTCGGCACTTCGTGGCGCCACTCCAGATCGTTTTCCACGCGGCTGCGCCCATACGCACCCATCTCGCGGCGGCGCTGCGCGTCATCGATCAGCTCGACAATCTTCGCCGCAAGGTCCGCGGTGTCATTCCTGATGGCATAGAGCGCGGCGGCTTGCGCCGAAAACCGCCCTTCGGTCAGATCAAACTGCACGATGGGTTTGCCGAGCGCCATGTATTCCATGATCTTGTTCATGGTCGACTTGTCGTTCATTTCGTTGGCGATATCTGGGTTCACGCAAACGTCCGCCGTATTGAGCATCGCCAGCATCTGTTCGTCCGGCACGCGGCCCGTGAAAGTTACGAATTCGCTGACGCCCAACTCGACGGCAAACGCCTTCATCGCCTCGAGCGAGGTGCCGCCGCCGACCAGCCCGAAATGAATATCGGTGCGGCCAAGGTCGAATACCAGATGCCTGACTGCGCGCAGCAGCAGGTCGATGCCCTCCTGCTTGCCCATCACGCCCACATAACCCACGAGAAAGCGGCGGCCGCATTTGAGGCGCTCATCCCCGGGCCCGACTTTCATGCGCTGCAGGCTCGGACCGCTGCGCACCACGAAAATCCGCTCAGGCGCCATGCCGCCACGCTCCATTGCGACGCGCCGATACGATTCATTGGTCGCAATCGACACATCGGCGGTGCGGAACGTCCAGCGTTCAAGTTTCAGCAACAGCCGGTAAAAAAAATCACGCCGGCCGAACTTCGCCTCATACAGCTCCGGGTTCAGGTCATGGTGATCAAAGACGAATTTCTTTCCGAACAGCTTGAAGAAACGGCCGATCAGAAAGAACAGGTCCGGCGGGTTGCAGGCGTGGATGACGTCGAAGCCGCGGCTCACGAGAACCCGCCAGCACAGATAGAACGTCTTGATCAAGGCGACGGAATATTCAAGCGTGTAGCCGCGCGCCCCTTCCCCTTCAACCGGCAGATCGTAACGCCAGATCGCGATACCGTCGATCTCCTCGAACTTGCGCTCGAATCCCTTGCCTGTCGGACAAATGATAGACACCACATAGCCCGCATCGCGCAGCGTGCCCGCTTCCTGCCAGACACGACGATCGAACGGGCTGGGCAAGTTCTCGACGAGGATCAACACGCGGCGGACCGCCGCCTTGCTCTTTCTGCCAGGCATGGTGTCCATTACCAGCAGATTCCCTCGTAGACGCCCGACACGCTGCGCGAGTCGGTGATGCGAACCAGGTCGATGATGCTCTGCGTTTCGTTCAGACGTGCCGGGACATCGCGAAACTCCGCGCCGGCGTTGCCGATGACGATGGTTTCGGCGTGATCGAGCACCTCTTGCACGCTGGAGACCATCAAGCGCGAGATGTGCGGAATATGGTTCAGGATGTAGTCTCGATTGGCGCCGTGGATGCGGGCGATGTTTACGTTGCTGTCATAGATCCTCAGATCGTAGCCTTTGCCGATGAGTCGTTCGGTGAGTTCCACGACCGGACTTTCGCGCAAGTCGTCGGTGCCGGCCTTGAAGCTGAAGCCGAGAATGCCGACCTTCTTGCGGCCCTTGTCGATGACAGCGCGCACTCCGCGCTCGAGCTGCTGCTCGTTGCTCGGCAGCACCGCCGACAGGATCGGCAGCGACAAGTCCAGCGTTTTCGCCTTGTACAGCAGAGCGCGCAGATCCTTGGGCAGGCAGGAGCCGCCGAAAGCGAACCCGGGCTTCAGGTAATACGGCGAGAGGTTGAGCTTGGTGTCCTGACAGAAAATGTCCATGACCCGATGCGCGTCGACATCGAGTCCCTTGCACAGGTTGCCGATCTCGTTGGCGAACCCGACCTTGACCGCGTGCCAGCAGTTGTCCGCATATTTGACCATCTCCGCAGTTTCGATATTGGTGCGGATCATCGGGGCATCCAGATGCGCGTAAAGGCTCGCAACCAGATTCCCGCTCGCAGCATTGAGTTCGCCGATCACGGTCTTGGGTGGGTGGAAATAATCATGCACGGATGTGCCCTCGCGCAGGAATTCCGGGTTGATGCAGACACCGAACTCGACGCCCGCGCGCCGCCCGGATGCCTCCTCGAGGGTCGGAATGACCACATCGCGCATGGTGCCCGGCAGCATCGTGCTGCGAATGACGACGGCCGGCGCCCCTTGATGGTGGCGCATGGCTTCGCCGATCTGCTCGCAGACGCGGCGTATATACTTGAGATCGATATCGCCATTGGGCTTGCTGGGGGTGCCCACGCACACGAGCAGCAGATCGCTGCGCTGTACGGCGTCGATCACGTCCGTAGTCGCGGCCAGCCGTCCCGTCGCCACCTGGCGCTCGATGATGCTGCCGATGTCTTTCTCGACAATGGGAGATTTGCCGGAATTGATCAAATCGACTTTGCGCGGCTCCGGATCGACACCCAGCACTTCATGCCCTTGCTGCGCCAGGCAACCCGCCGACACGGCACCGACGTACCCCAGACCCAGTACACTGATCTTCATGACGCTCCCTTTTGTGTTGTAACGGACCGGCCTCGGCTTGCAGCATTGCTCGCATGAGCAGCGGCGCATGCCCGAGCCTGCTGATTGACAGAATAAAGAAAGGCGTTTGACGACCGTGAAGTTGGCGTTAGTCCGGACGGCTCAGCAACTTGGCGCGGCCTGACGCGAGGCATTGCGTGTTGACCTGGCGTGCCGACATACGGTGTTTCGCCTATGCCGTTGCCCCGGTGCCAATCGCGCTTAGCAAATGATCTGCGTTTGCAGCACGACATCACCCGTGAGACGCGCTTTCCAGACGATGGTCGGGGCCGGAAGCTTGTGGTCGAAGTGCCGCGAGACCCATCCGAAGATGGGCGCGGTGCCGCCAACCGTGACCTGCGCACTCGATGACTTGAGGCCCGGCAGCCTCAGCAGCAGCGTTTTTTGACCCTGGGTCACGGCAAAGCCGCCTGTCACCGCTTCCACCTGACAACGTTCGCTGCAATGGAACAGTAGTTCGATGTCGTGAGTCCCGGCCATGCTCAGCGTATCTTCGATAACCACCAGCCTTTCCACCTTGCGCAGCACGATCTTGCGCCGATGCATCACCGGATCATCCAATCGCTGATAGCCGTTTTGCCAGCCTTCGAACAGGTCTTCCGCCGGCGTACTGGCCCACTGGCTGCATCCTGCGCTGGCCTTCCTGAGCCACATGAAATTGCCGCCGGGTTCCGACTGGTCCTTGCCGTCCACCCGCACCGTGTTATGCGCCGCCGTGCCGCGGAAGTACCGCCGCCAGGCTGCTTGCGTGTGATAGGCGTAGGTGCCCGGATCGATGAGGAATTCGACTCCTCCGACCGACAATGTGAAAGACAGGGCGTCGGCGTGGCCGTGCGCGGCAATCGACTGAAAACCCAGAGGCCCTGCGTCGACGGTCAGCCGCAACTCCCCCGGCGTTTCGAAATCGCTTCCCAGAATGTAATAGCCGCCGATCGGGAAATTCTGGCGCAGTGGCAACTTGGTCAGTGCAACGCTTTGCGCCTCGAACAGGAAATCGGCTTCGCCGCCAAGCAACCAGCGCGTCTTGTCATCGAGCGTGCCAGCCTTGCGCTTGAACTCGCCGCGGTGAAAGATGATCGCGGCGGTCGCGAGCAATGAGCGGTAGGCGGAAAAATCCTGCGAGGGCACAAGACGCACGACATCTGCGTCGTCCGAATCGCCGAACATCGGTACGTTGCCGTTGACATCCATGATCGATGCCAGATACTCGACCATGGATTCGAGTCTGCTTTCGTAAGCGACCGAGAACCAGACTTTGTTCTGTCTGCCGGCCAGCAGGCAAAACAGCAGCAAGTCCAGCACGAATCGATGATATGCCACCGCCTGCTCGCGATTGACGCCATCGGCGGCATTCTGTTTTTGCGTCTCCGCTTCGAGAATGGCCTTCGACGTCGCCAGCCAGATTCGCGCCTTGGACCAGTGCGGCCACGTCAGGGCCGCGATGAAAAGCCCCGCCGCTTCGCCGATCAGATGGTTGTTGGCTGACGAATGTCTGGAAAAATATCCGCGAACGAACTGCGCATGCTGGTATACCGACTCGAGCCAACGGCGACGCAGCTGTTCGCCTTCAGCTCCTTCAAACAGCGGTGATCGAATACCGCCAATGAGCTGCCAGGTGGCCGACCAGTTGATCAGCCGGATTCCGGCCTCGAGCGAACTCGACCAGTTTGCGCCCGTGCGATAAGGACACGAATCGAACCACGACTCTAGATGCCGTCGGATGACCTGCAGATAGCCGGCCTCGCGCGTGAGGGCATAAGCCTGCGCCAGGGTCACGAGGTGCAGGTGCCGGTTGGGTTCCCAGAGATATTTGATATCCCCCACGAGTTGCGGATTGCGATAGTCGAGCAGCTTGCCGAATGTTCGCGGCGCCTCGATGCCCGACTTCGGATCGCGATTCCACAGGGGCGGCGATCCGAGATCGGCATCGCGCAGCGCGAATACATCCAGCCGTCCCGCGGCAACCCGGTCCGCGGCGCGAACGTAGAGCGCAGCGTCCACGCGGGCCGTGTTGTGGATCCAGAACTTCGGACCGACCGCAAGATTGGGCGCGGGCACGTTTGCCGGCCTGAGTGCCCAATCTATGCTCTCCGCATACGCCGACACCGCGCGCATCACGCGATGCGGGATTTCGGCGAGCGTCATGCAGCGCACCCTATTGATGCGCCATGCCAGCCAGTTTCTCATTCCGGTCATCACGGAAGCGGATTCAAGCCCGCTTCCGGATTCCGCGACTTCATGTCCGGGCATAGTGTCGATGCCAGATCTCAAGATTAAGAAGCGACCACAGCAGCTTCTCGCTGTTCTGCCGGCCTTCGAGATGGTCGGCGACAATGCGATCGAGGACTTTGGGCTCGTAGTACGCGCGGGTCATCGACTCGGGTCCCTGCAAATGACTCACCAGGAAATCGCGCATCGGACCGCGGAACCATTTGTTGACTGGCACGCGGAAGCCCACCTTGGGCCGCGACAGAATGCGCTCGGGCAGCAGCCGCGCTGCGGCCGCCCGCAAAATCCATTTGGTGGTCTTGCCGCGTATGCGGAAATGGTCAGGCAGGGCGGAGACGAACGCAGCCAGTTCGTGATCCAGAAACGGCACTCGTGACTCTATCGAGGCCGCCATGGTCATGCGGTCCGCACGCTCGAGCAGGTTGTCGGGCAGCCAGCTGGTCTGGTCAAAATACAGAATGCGACGCAACGAACTGCTGCGAGGATCGGCATCGAAAGGCGCGGCATCGACCGGCGCGGCAACCGGAAACTTGCGTACTGCCAGCGCTTCGCGATCGGCGAAGCTGAGTGCGCCGAACCAGCGTACATAACGTTCGCGCCAGTCCACGATGTTCAGATTCGTCACCGCAGTCTTGATGCGGCGAAACTCGTACGGCAACGCATGCGCAAGCGGCGCGAACAGATGGCGGCGCAGGCCTCCCGGCAGCCACTGATAGGGTCGCACGAAGCGCTCGACGACGTGCTTCGGATAACCGCCGAGTATCTCGTCGCTGCCCTCGCCGGTCAGCACCATTTTCACGCTGCGCGCGGCTTCGCACGCCAACATGTAAATCGGAATGTCGGAGGGCTCGGAGACCGGAGCATCGCGAAAACCGATCAATGCGGGAAGACGTTCCACAAGGTCGCCGTCTTTCACCGTGATCTCATGATGCTCGGTGCGAAATTGCTTCGCGACCACCGCCGCATGACCCAGTTCGCTGTACCCGTCTTCCTCGAAGCCGATCGAAAAAGTCCGGACCTTCGTACTATGCCGGCTCATGAGGCCCACGATGGTCGAGGAATCCAGCCCCCCCGAGAGGAACGCGCCGAACGGCACGTCGCTGACCATCTGCAGCCGCACGGCTTCGTCAAGGCGGACCAGAAAGGATTCGACGACGTCGCCGCGCGGGGTCTGGATTGGGGACATGCTGCGATCGGGCGACGACCAGTAGCGTGTTTGCGTAAGGTGGCCGCGCTCCCAGACAGCCGTGGTGCCGGGCGCGAGTTTGCGGATGCCGCTGAACAGCGTGGCGGGTCCCGGGACGTAGCGATACGAAAGATAATCCCAGACCGCCTCCTGATTAACGACCGCGTGCACGCCCGGAATGCGCAACAGCGCCTTGATCTCCGATGCGAAGTAAAGGCCGTTCGGCGTTTCGTGCAGGAACAGCGGCTTCTCGCCAAAGCGGTCCCGCGCGAGCATCAGGCGCTCATGGCGCGCATCCCATATCGCGAAGGCAAACATGCCGCGCAGATGATCGACCACCCCGCACTGCCAGTGCTGATACGCGCGCAGGAGCACTTCGGTATCCGAATCGCGTTCAAACTTGTAGCCGAGCAGGATCAGTTCGTCACGCAGTTCGCGAAAGTTGTAGATCTCGCCGTTGAAGCTCACCGCGAGACCGGCGGCGGGGTCGCACATGGGCTGGCGTGCCCCGTTGGGGTCGATAATCGCCAGGCGCCGGTGCCCGAGAACGACATCGTGCCCGGTGCTGGCGCAATGAAAGCGATTGATGCCCTCGCCATCCGGGCCGCGATGGGCCATCGCGCGCAGCATCGCTCTGACGGTCTCGTCAGTCAGCCCGCTTCGCGGCTTTGCCACCCATCCTGCTATCCCGCACATGCTGCCCCTTTCTTCTTGCGCCATACGTGCGCGCCGATCCAAGCGGCTGCACTCTGGCGCCCATTTGTGCTTGGAACCGGCGGTTGTCATTGCCCGTTCCAATTGTTTGTGCGCAGCGGCCCGACTGCAGGGTCGCGTTCTCGTTACGAGAAGCTGCCCGCGCCGGCAGTTGCATCCGCACGCGTCTTCGACGGTGCCGCGGGCGCCTGTAACCTGTCTGCCGCGCTTGCCGCGTACCATTCGATCGTCTGTGCCAGCCCTTCGCCCACCCGGCGTGTTGGACGATAGCCAAGCAAGCCCATCGCCTTGCCGATGTCGGCGTGCGACAGACGCACGTCGCCGGGACGGAAACTGCGATACGCCGGCCGCAGGTCACGCAAGTGACGGAAGCGCGGTTCCAGGTTCTCGCGGATCATCTCGAAGAGTTCGTTAAGCGTGGTTCTCTCGCCGAGCGCAACGTTGTAGACCTGATTGACGGCGGCTTGCCCATCGACGGTCGCAGCCAGCAGATTCACCTGCACGACATTGTCGACATGACAGAAATCGCGCGATGTCTCGCCGTCGCCATTGATGTAGACCGGTTCACCGTGGATCATGCGCGCCACCCACTGTGGGATCACGGCCGCGTAGGCGCCGTTTGGGTCCTGGCGCGGGCCGAACACGTTGAAGTATCTGAGACCGATCGATTCGATACCGTAACAGCGCCCGAACATCTGCGCGTAAAGCTCGTTGACGTGTTTGGTCAATCCGTAGGGCGACAACGGACGGCCTATCTGCGGTTCGATCTTGGGCAGGCGTTCGTCATCGCCGTAGGTTGCACTCGAACTGGCGTAGACGAATCGCGCAACACCGGCGTCACGCGCCGCGAGCAGCATATTCAAGAAGCCAGTGATGTTGGTGTCGTTGTAGGACGCCGGATCTTCGATCGACTGCGGCACGCTGCCCAGCGCGGCCTGGTGCAGGACGTAGTGCGCCGAACGGCAAGCGTCCCGACAATCGTCGGGCGAGCGGATATCGCCTTCGATCAAGCGGAAGTTCTTCCACTGCGAATCCCGCACCGCGTCTCTGACCTCGGCGAGATTCTGGCGCTTGCCGGTCGAGAAATTATCCAGTCCGATGACTTTCTGGTTCAGCTTGAGCAAATTCTCCAGAAGATTGGAGCCGATGAATCCGGCTACCCCCGTCACCAGCCAGGTATTGGATTTCACCTTGAGCTGCTCGCGCAGCACTTCGTATGTCGGCATGCCCTGATTGCTCCCGTCGATCCGTCGTTGATGATGTCTTGCCTTTGCCGTCTTCGCGCTTATGGTCGCGCCAGTACGACACCAGACAGTCTGTTGCGCGCCCCGCTGCGCACAAACCCAGCGCAATTGTCGCCATGGTGCGACAGCACTATGTGCCGTATTGCAAGGGACCCATAAGCCAGATGGACCGTCAGCGGATGTTCTGCGATGGTCTCGGGTGGTATAGGGGCGCTTGCCCGCCGGTCTTCAAGCCGGGCATATCCTGGAATGCGTGGGAGCGCCGCAGCGCGCAGAGACGTTGACGTGCGATAGACTGATCGCGCAACTCGAGCCTCAGGTCAGGTCGCTCGATTTCGGGGGCTTTGCGCCGGGCCCGCGATCCAATGCGCTCCAGATGACTTGTGCGACCTTTGCGCAACCGGTCTCGATGGCGAACTCCCGGGGCGCGCGCGCCCGTACGCGCGAACTGATCCGGTGCCTTAGCAAGTCGTTGCCCAGAATCCGGCAGATGCGATCTGCCAGCGCCTGCGGATCGTGCGGTGCGACCAGGAATCCATCCTTGCCGTCGGTGACAAAGTCCCCGATCGCGCCGACTCGGGTGGCGACGATCGGCAGCCCGGCCGCCATGCCTTCCGGAATGACCAGCGGGAACGCTTCGGTCCAGGACGGAACCACGAGCAGATGCGATGTCAGGAACGCGGCGCTCTTGTCGTGTCCATCGAGCGAGCCGAGGAAAACCAGATGTTGCGCGATGCCGCGGGTTTGAGCTGCGCGGCGGATCACGGGCTCCATGGCATCGCTCTCAGCCACCCCTACCAGCACGAACCTGGTATCCGGATGACGCTCGATCACGTGCGGGATGGCGTCGAACAGATCGTAGATGCCCTTGGGCGCGGAGAGTCGGCCCACGAACAACACGGCTCGCTGTCCGGGTTTCAGCCAGGGCGCTCGAGGCGGTGCGGGAGGTTTCTGGAAGAGCTCGATGTCGGCCATGTTCGGCGCCCAGGCCAGTTGGCGCTTCCACGCTTCGCCCAGCTCGCGTTGATAGGACGGACCCAGCACGATCACGCGCTGGGCGGCCGCCATCAGCAATCGGCCCAGGATGCGGCCGCTTGTGGTCTGGCCGGAAGGAAACTTCGCGTGCACGGTGCCATGATAGTGGCAGACTACTTTGGCGCCGCCAAGCCGCGCGGTAGCCATCAGCACCCAGTCGCGCAGAAACGACAGGCTCGGCGCCGCGTGCACGAGCACCACGTGCGGACGCAGCCGCGCGAGCGCGCGCACCAGACGCGTGAAATCACGAACGAAATACAACGGCGTTTTCCACGTCGGGTTCTCGACCGCCCAGCGAAGTTGATGCTTGGAGGTATCCAGCAGGTGCAGGTCGAACTGCTGTGCCAGCAGCGAGCGGCGCTGCATGTCGATGACCAGTTGCACGCCGCCCAGTGGCGGAGGCAGCGGCCCGACGACCAGCAGCCGTGGCCGCCATGGCGCGCGTGCTGTGCGCCGGTCCGAAGTAGAAAGCTCTATTGCGCCGTGCGGCGGGTGCATGTCCATGGGCCGTCAGGAAATCGTGAACGGAAAACGTGCTTCCATGGTGACCATGCGCCGCTCGGTGATCGAGCGCTGCGCGGCCAGCAGGGCCTGCGCGGAGACCAGGAAGCTTTCGGTGAAATCGGTGGCGCCGGGCGCCCCCGAGAACTGCCCGACCATTGCCTGCAGCATGGCCTTTTGACCGCGCTCGGGTTGCAACTGGCGCACGCTCCCGCTGGCGCCCCCGCGCAGGACGAGCCGGCGAAAACCGGTGATCTGCGCCGAACGACCGCCGCCGAGCACTTCTATGGTTTCGCTCTCGAGCCCCTTCTGACTGCCACAGGTATAGTGAACGACACCGATGCCGCCGTTGGCAAAACGCAGCGTGATGGCCCAGGCTTCTTCGCGATGACCGGGATCATGCGTGGCGAACGCGCTGACTTCGACCGGCAGGCTCTGCGCGAGATATATCGCCAGGTCGATGTAATGGCAGGCATCCCCGAACAGCATGCCACCGCCTTCCACCCCGTCCTGATACCAGCTCTCGCCCGGCACATGGGCAACGCGCACCGTGCACGTGATCTGGCGCACATCGATGCCATTGAAATGAGCCAGCGCACGCTGGCTCAGCGCGCTGAAGCGGCGGTTGTGGCCCACCCAAAGCGTCGGACCTTCGGCGCCACGGCGCGCGAGCGCGGCAACGATCGGATCAAGCTGCTCCTCGGTCAGCGCAAGCGGCTTCTCGACGTAGACGTGCTTGCCCGCCTCCAGCGCGGCCGCGGCATACCGCGCATGGCTGTCATGGCGCGTGACGACCATGATGGCATTCACTTCCGGATCGCGCAGCAGTTCGGCCGCATCGGTGGTGGCCTTGCGAAAACCGAAGCGTCCGGCCAATGCTTCGGCGTTGGCGCCCCGGGTCGTGCAGATGCCTTCGAGACTGAGCCCTTCGAGAGCCGGAAAATAAGGCATGAGCATGGATTTCGCGTAGTTACCGGCGCCGATCTGTCCCAGCCGGACGCTGCCGCGCACCTTGTCGGTGCGGAAGGTCAGTGTGCGCGGCTGCAGCGCGAACACACCGGTTTCGGGCTCCGGGTACTCGAATACGATGCCCACCGCATGACTGAGCTTGCCGTTGGCGATCTGATCGAATACCGAAATGGCGTCGGAGAACGGGAAACGATGCGTGATGAGTTGCGGGACCGCGAGCTTCTGCTGCGCGATCAGATCGAGGAAGGCCTGCATGTTGCGATTGGCCGTCCAACGCACATAGCCGATCGGGTAATCGCGGCCACGCGAAAAATACTCCGGTTCCATGATGCCCGCGCCCATGGCGCGGCTGAAACGAAAATCGATTTCCTTGCCGAACCATGTGCGCCAGTCGAGCTCGATGGCGGTGTTGCCCAGGCATACCACCCTGCCCCGATCACGAACCAGCATCGCGGACAGTTCAATGGGCGCGACATCCCGCGTGGAAACGGTGAGCAGCACGGCATCAACGCCAAGGCCGCCACTCAAGCGCATCGAATGCGGCAGCACTTCGTCCGGATTGGGCCCACAGGCGGCTTCCGCCCCGTTTTGCACGGCGAGCGCGCATTTGCCCGCATCGAGATCGACACCGATGACGCGGCAACCGTTGGCGCGGCATAGCTGCACCAGGAACTGGCCGAGCAATCCCAACCCGATGACCGCGACGCTTTCGCCCAGTTCGAGACGCGCCTGGCGCAGCGACTGAAGCGCGATGGCGCCGACCGCGCTCGAACTGGCCGCGTCAAGGCTCACGCTGGCTGGGACATGCACCACCAGGTTGCGCGGCACTGCATTGTATTCGGCATGAGTGGCGACGCCTTCGCCGATGCACGCCACGCGATCGCCCACGCGGAACTCGTCCACTTGCGAGCCCACGGATGCGACGATGCCGGCACAGCTGTATCCCAAGGTCGTCGGCGCCTTGAGGCGTTCCTGCACCTTGCGCATGGTCGGGATCAGACCCTGCTCCTTGAGCGTATTGAGTACGAGCTTGACCTGATCCGGCCGCTCTTTGGCTTTCTCTACGAGGCTCATGCGCGCCTGCGACACTTTCATCTTCTCGGTGCCGACGCTGACGAAAGAATAGTGATTTCGCACCAGCACGTCCCCTGCACCGACTGCCGGCATCGGCACCTCGGCGATGTCCAGCGCGCCGTCGCGCAAATAATGCCGAACTTGTCTCATCGCAGCCCTTTATTTGATGTATTTATCCGTTCCCCGGCAACAAGGCGCCACCGGGCATGCAATGGGCCTTATGGTGCAATAGCACTATGTGGCGCATGCCGGTCGGCCATGGGCCGGATGGATCGTTCAGTTGGTGACGGCAGCTGCCCGACGCAGCGGCCTGCCGCACAATTCCAGCAGCGTGTTCTCATAGCGCTCGATCATGGCGCTTTCCGAAAACCGGGCTTCGACCAGTTGCCGTGAGTGCCTGCCCATGGCGGTGCGAACCCCGGCATCGGCCAGGCTCGCAAGCCTGTCGACCAGTGCGCCGGTATCACCTATCGGAAACAGGTAACCGTTGTACCCCGGAACGACCATTTCCGCAGCGCCTCCGGTTTGCGACAGTACGATCGGACGGGCAAGCGCCATGGACTCCAGCGCGGCGAGCGAAAACGTTTCCACCGTGGTGCTGCAGAGGACCACCACATCGGCCGCGCCGATGTACGGGCGCACGTCCTGCTGAAAACCCGTGATGGCGAGCGCATCGGATACGCCGAGTTGTAGCGCGTGCGCTTCTATCGTGGCGCGCAGTTCTCCGTCGCCGATGAGCAGTGCGCGTGCCGCTATTCCGCGCCGTCGCAACGCCGCGATCGCCTCGATCAACTGCAGGTGATTCTTCTCGGGCCTGAACACGGCGCACATGGCGATCACCAGATCGTCCTCGCCAAAGCCGAGCGATTCGCGCATGGTCGCACGCTCGTCGGCACTGTGCGGGCGCCAGTGAGCGACATCGACACCGTTGTGAATCATGCGCACGCGGCGCGCGCCGAGCAGACGGCGTGCCCAGTGGCGTCGCTGCGTTTCGCAGACGTACACCAGGCAGTCTGCTGTCCAGAAGAAGGGCCGGTAGTAGAGCATCTGCAGCCACTCCTTGATGTTTGGCATCAAGGTGCTGTGGAACGTGACCAGCAGCGGAATGCGCTCGGCGCTGCGGCTCAGCGCGAGCCGGGCATACATCAGCGCATAGGGGTTCGCGGCAATGATGACCGAGGGCTTGACACGGGCGATGTGTATGGCGAAATCGGCAATGGCGCGCCGGTCGAAGTAACGTGCGGCGTCGAGGCACTTGACCGTCGCCCCGTCGCGCAGACGCATGCGGTCGCGTTGGCTGGCGGCGCTTTTGACATAGACTGCATGGCAGTCGTATCCACGCTCCCCAAGGCGATTCATGAGCGTAATGGAGTGACGCTCGGCACCGCCGAAAGCCAGAGAGCCGGTCACAAACATCAGTCGTGTCATATTCTGTTCTCAACTACCATGGTGTTGACTGCGCAGGGTAGTGAGCCAAAGCCGGCTCGTACCCGACAGTTTGGCGATTGCGGCATAAGCCAGTGCCAGCGTCGCGCCGCCGACCAGCACGCGCACGAGGGGGCCGCTGTCCGCGAAATAGAGCGCGACAGTGCCCCAGGCGAGCAGCGCCGCGAGGACGGCGAACAGCGCCAGAAGCGCCAGAGTTTTCCAGTCCTGCAGCCGCGCGACGGGAACGCCGGTCAGCGAAGACAGGCGCCACAGCGTCACCACGCGGTCCAGATACATCACCGTTACGCTGCCCAGCGCGGCTCCCGCCAGGCCGATATGCAGCGCGGCATACCAGTTCAAGGCCACCGTGAGCACCAGCGCGGCGATATTGAGCGCCATGACGAAGGCCGCCTGGCGCAGCAACAGCGTGATGGACGACAACTCGATCACGAGCGCGGCGATGCCGATAATGTAGAGCCTGATGACCGGCACGGCCTCCAGGTAGCTCGCCGTGTAAACAATAGTGACGAGTTCTTCGGCGAAGACGAAAGCGAAATAGAACAGCGGAAAGACGATTGCGCCAACGATGACGTTGCCGCGACTGTTGAGCTCCAGCATGCTCGGGATATCGCCCTGGGCCTGACGCCGGCTCATGACGGGCAGGAAGGCATAATTGACCGACTGGCGAAACAGATTCATGAGCGGTCCGAGCACCGCGGCAATTGAGAACGCCGCGAACATGCCCAGTGGAAACAGCGCCGCGGCCACCCATTGATCGGATTGAACGCGCACGCCGTACAGCGCGCCCGCGGCCCCGAACGGCACCGCATATTTCAGCTGGTCGACGAATGCGTCCCAGCGGATCACCGGGCGGCGCAGGCCGTGAAACCTGGCCACGTAGCCAAACAGCAGAATGACCTTGAAAAATATGAACGCAAGCAGCACCAGAAGTACGGCCAGAAGTTCCCCGGTCAGCAGCGCCGCCAGCGACAGCGCCACCGCGCGCAACAGCGCGAGACTGACGATGACCTTGGCCTGCCAAGTGACCCGCTCCTCTACCGTAGGCAACACGTCGAGCAGTGAAGCGACGACCAGCATGACGATGAATGCCGGCAGGATCGCGCCACGCTCGGCAAGCGTGGAAAGATGCGCCGGCAACCACGGATTCCAGCCACTGACCGCCCATGCCGAGATCAGTCCCGCAACGAGCAGAAACAGCATCGTCTGGTTCACGTACATGCGCTTGGTGATCGTGTCGGAGCGCGGCACGTAGTAATAGAGGCTCGCCGGCATCGCCAGGGTCGCAATCGCCATGACGGTTCCGGCCACCAGCCACAGCAGACGGTACTCGCCGAAAGCCGCCGGATCCAGACAGCGCGTAAGTACCGCGGGCAGCAGAAACTGCAATGCGAAGTCAAACGCGTTCGCCGCCCCGAGGGACAGGGCACGGTGGCCCAATCCCATACCGGCCGGGGCGGCTGCCGGCTTTGCGCCGGCACCCGTTGACGCAAACTCGCGGGACGACGCATCGCCAGGCGCCGGGCCCGGTACCGGTCTGGACAGCATGGTCACTTCGCGAGCCGCTTGCGCAACAGGCCGTACATCATGCCGATCGCAAGCCATAGGAAAACCTGCTCCGGCCGCGGCAACAGGCTTCCGTCCGACAGGTTCGCCACCGCCAGGCTCAGCATGCCGGCGGCCGCGCCCTGGAAGAATCCGCGCATGACGGGCGTGAGTTGCGCATCCCGATAAAGCGTGCGGAAACCGCGCCAGACATGAACGAAGTAGCCGCACAGCACCAACAGGCCGACGCTGCCCAGGTCGAGCAGCGCCTGCAGATAAGCGTTATGCGGGTGCGTCGCCTGCAGCACCGAGACTCCCCCACCGGAGTGCATCGTCTCCGACCACATCATCGAGCCGAGACCGCTGCCGTAAATGGGGCTGCGAACCACTTCGGGCAGAAGCGGCAACCAGAGCGTCTCGACGCGTCCCGCGCTGATGGCGTTTACACCCTGGCCCATGCCGACGGTGGCGCGGTCGTAAACTTCCGCTGGCAGCACCAGCAGCGCGATCGCAGCCAGCAGAACGAAACCGATCAGCGTCTTGATGCTCCGCTGCCAGATCAGGAACAGCACGTTGACCCCGATGAATCCAACGAAGGCGCCGCGCGAGAAGGTGAGCATCAGCGCAATCACCGCAAGGGCCATGCATGCGGCAACCAGTATGCGGTAGCCGACATGCCTGAGCGCGACCCAGCTGAACAACAGCAAAGCATAGGCGATCGTGAACAAGCGCCCCAGGTCGTTGGCATGCAGGCCGATCTTGTGCGCCATGAACTCGCGTGCCTCGCTGCTGGCGAGCTGGCCGAGCGAGACACCGGATTGGGCAACAAACAAGATCACCATCAGCGCGGCAAGCGCGATGGAGATCATCGTCGGGATCAACAGTTTGTCCGGCTTGTTCGATCGCATCACCGCGGCAGCGACGAGCAGTGCGAACAGCACCAGAAACAGCGGCTTGACGACCATGTCGCGGATGTAACCCGTCGCATTGTAGAACGCGATCAGTTCCGGCTCCATGATGTGATAAACCGAGGCGATCTCGGATACATGTCCCACGCCCATGGCGCCGCCGATGAGCATCGGCACGATGTACATCCAGAATAGCGGGCGCGGCACGAAGCCGCGCAAGCTGCCATCGAACAGTCCCTGGAACAGGAATGAGCCCAGCGTGCCGACCAGCAGCAAGTTCAACGGATTGAGGCCCGTAATACCGAGCATCGCGTGAGGGAAAAAGTAACTGGCCGAAATCGGCATGAGCACAATCAGCAGCACGACGCCGATGCGAAAATCGCGCGCAATGAACGCGCAGCCAATGAGCGAAACGCACAAGTAAAGCGCGTTGAGTCCCGCCACCGCGACAAGTGCGCCCCAAATCGCGCCCAGAAGGGCAATGCCGGTCAGCAGTAGCCCTCTGCGGCGGCTTTCGCGCCCGGTGACCATCGCATCGGAAGTGCCGGCATCCTCGCCCGAGGGGCCGGTGCCGCGCCACCATGCCGCCAGCCCGGGATGGAAGTGTCGCTCCAGAGCCAGAGGCATTCTGTTCGCCTCCGGATCAGTCAGATCGCATTGAACACGGTGCCCACGACGCGGGTGCCGGTATCGCCGAGGACCCTGATCGTGCTGGCGGTTTCGGCGATGCTGGTGTGGTCTTTACGGGCAAGCACGATGGCGCTGCCGGCGCGGAATGCGACGCTTTGTGCGTCGGCATAGAGTCCTGCCGGCGGAGTGTCGAACAAGATGACGTCGAACTCGTTGCGCAATTCCCCCAGCAAGGCGGCGAGCGCCGGACGCAACAGCAACTCCTGCGGATTCGGCGGGCACGCGCCCGCGGGCAGCAACGAAAGTGTTCCGAACTGGGGCAGCGGCACCACCGCGCTGCTGTCGGCTCTTCCGGAGAGCACGGCGGACAAGCCGATGCGGTCGGGCGTGTTGAAAATCTTGTGCTGGCGCGGCGCGCGCAGATCGGCATCCACCAGCAGTGTGCGCTCTCCAAGCTGGGAGAAAGCCACTGCGAGATTGGCGGCCACATAGCTACGTCCTTCTCCGGACCCGGGACTGACGATGGCCAGCATCTTGTGCCTGACCTGGGCGTTGGACCAGCGTATCAACAGCTGTGTGCGCAGTGCGCGCATCTCCTCCGCGCGCGGATGAAACGGCTCATAGGCGCCCACCAGCTCCGGGCTGATGTCCTCGCTGCCGGGCATCAGGTGCGGCAGGCCATATTGCTTGGCTACCGCGCCGCGCAGGTCGTCCCTGGTGATCAGGCGCAACGACAATGCCGCCTCGCCGAAGCGTAGTCCGCGGATGCGCTGCACCTCCAGGATCGGCTCGATGTCGCTCGCGTCGATCTTGCCGTTCTCGACGAGAATGCTGCCTATCCGGCCATCCTGATGCAGGATCAACCGGCCGGATCCTTCGATCGGAAGAATGTTTTCCTTGGTGTTCATCGGCACTCCCTCAGCCCGGGTTCGGCAACGCGTGTTGGTTTCTTCTTGAGTGGCCCAGCAGATGATGGGCCGGTCTCCACGGTTTTAGTTCACCCAGTAACGGGATATTCGATGCATTATCCAGATCGTTCAGAGAGCGCACGCGGCGATCCGTAAGCTCCAGCAGCAAGACGATACCGATGCCGAGCATGACGCCGATAGCGCAAGCGAGTGCGATGTTGAGCACGATCTTCGGACTGGACGGCATCCGCGGCGCCGCCGCCGGATTGAGCACAGATACATTGGTCTGATTGGCGCGGCTTTCCACCTGGCTCATGACAGCGCGCTGCATGGCCGTCTCATATGCGCGTTCCGCCGACTCCACATTGCGCCGGAGCACGGTGAACTCATTTCGATTTTCCTTCTGGCCGATAATGCGCGATCGCTGCGCGGACAAGGATCGCGCGAGCGCCGCTTCGCGCTGACGCGCCTGGCGTGCCGAAGTTTCGATACTGGTCACGACTTTGCGCATTTCGGTCTCGAGCTTTTCGCGCAGGCTTTCGTTCTCGGAAACCTGCCGCTGATAGGCCGGATGATTGCTCCCATACTGCGTGGACATTTCGCGAAGCCTGGTTTCCCCTTGCAGCAGCTCGCCCTTGAGCCTCTGTACGAAAGGATTGTCCAGCACTTCCGGCAGCCGATCCGGCGACGCACCCGCCTGCAGGAACTGGCGCGCCTGCGTTTCGCGGCTGTTCCATTGATAGGTCTGCTCCTGCGCCCGGACCAGTTCATCCGACAAGGCCGCGAGGCGGCCGCTTTCGACGTCACCGTTCTCATCGGCCGACACCATCTGCCGGCGCTGATGGTTATCGGTAAGTTTGCTTTGTGCCTCTTCGAGGTTTGCACGCAAGCGCTTTAGCTGATCGTCGAACCACTCCGCCGTTTCGCGCGCCGGCTGCGTCCGCAGCTCAAGCAAAGTATCGATGTAGCCTTTGGCAAAGGCGTTGGCGAGTTGCATCGAGAGTTGCGGGTCGGAGGAGGAGAATGTCGCAAGAATGACGTTACTCTGGGTGGTTTCGACCTTGAGCTTCTTGACCAGGCTCTCGACCACTCGATCCTCGAGCGTCTCTGCACCGCCCTCCTCCGATACCAGCTTCGACAATATTGCGGGCTTCTCCAGAAGTTTCAGGTCCTCGACCACCTTGCGCGCGACTTTCTTGCTGGTGAGAATGTCTTTCTGCGTCTGCAGGTAACTGAGCCGCTCCTGTGGCTGGATGAGAGGGCGCACGCCGTTGAGTGATTGCTCTTCCTTGGCATCGACCAACAGCGATACGGTCGACTTGTAAGTCTTGGGCAACATCAGACTCACGGCACCGGCTGCTACCACGGTGGCCACCAATACCAGCACGAACACGCCGAAGCGCGCGCGCATTGCAAGCAAGAACTGATGCAGGTTCAAGATATCCGCCGATTCGAGTAATTGATCATGACCACGTGTCTGACGTTAAAACAGGCTTTCCTTAACGATGACGATGTCGTCGGCCTGAATGGGATCGGTCAACTTTGCATCGAGCTTGATGAATTTGCCGTTCGGCATGCGACGGTGGATGCCGATGCCGCGCTCGCTGGCGCGCGGCGTCAAACCGCTTCCGAGCGACAGCGCCTGCATGACAATCATGTTGGGTTCCAGCCGGTAGGCCCCGGCGCGCTGCACTTCGCCATAGATATAGAACACCGGCGCGCGTTCCACATAGATCGTGTCGCCATTCTCGATCTGGATGTTGGTGGACGGATCGCCGCGATGGAATATGGCGGGAACGTCGATTTCACGCCTTTCCACCTTGCCGTTGCGGTTCGTGAGCACGGTGACGGTGTCCGCACCGCTGGCGTTGATGCCTCCCGCGAGGGTCAGCACGTCCGTAAGCCGCGAACCGGCATCTTCGAGGATGTAGTTTCCGGGCCGCGAAATCTGACCCAGCACGTGGACTTGCCGACTGCGCACCTGAAGAATGGACACGGCCACTTGAGGGTTAAGAATAAAATTACCCCGCTTCAGCAATTCTGCGATCCGCGCGCCAGCTTCCGCCGTGGTCAGTCCACTTATACCGATCTCGCCAATCAAGGGAAATACGATCGATCCGGATTGCGAGAGCCGTGTTTCGGTGGTCAGATCCGGGTTCTGGAATACATTGATCCGGATACTGTCGCCCGGGCCCAGCACTTCGCGCAATTGCGACGAATTCGATTGCCCGGCGGGATTCGCCGCGGCCTGTGGTGGCGCGGCGCTGCGCGGCTGCGCCGCGGCGCCGGACGGGCTGGTGCTGCGGGAGGGCGCCGGATCGCGCGCTTCCGAGGCCATTGGCAACGCAACCAGCATCACAACGAGCAGCGATCCCAGAACCGGCAATGAATCCCTGGAGAAGAAGCGGCATTTCGGCATGTGTCCCATTTCTAATACCTCTTTCAGAAAAAACCCACTTGATGCGACTGTCGAGCCGTCCCGCCCGGCACTTCCCGCGAACTCGCCGCGGCGCGCTTGGATCTTCGGGCAACCATCGGGTCGAGCCGCTGGCCGGGTAGCGAACGTGCGCCCTGGCGCTGCGCAAGCGGGTGTATCACCAACGAATACCCCAGTTTCGGGGTGCAGTCATGTCTCATCAGATTTGTTCGGCATGCCGCATCGAGCATGATGCCGCGCGCTGATTCCAGTACAGACTAATCCCGCGACATTTATCGGCAACATCCCGACTTGATCCGATCGGACTACCGGAAAAGACGCGTCGAAGAGCATCAACTCGCGGTGCTGGATTCGGATTGTCGATCAACGCAAAGTACGCGACGGCGCATGAAAAAACAGCCATCGATGTGGTCCGACGGCTGTTCGTGGCACGGCAACAGTTACGAGATGTTCAGGAAGAAAAGATACGGGGGCGCGCGACCGCAAAAATGCCAAGGATGCCGGCGAGCAATACGGCCCAGGCGCCGGGTTCCGGCATGGGTCCTTCGGACAAGCGCACCCACTCGTCATCATGGCCGCTCTTGACGCGGGCATTGGCGTTGGGCATGTCGCGCCGCACGGCGCGTCGTGCATCC
>CBDDRM010000182.1:0-35975 GCA_965233135.1 uncultured bacterium
CACGTCCCCGAAGAAGGGTTCACTTCTCGCGCATCGCGCACCGCGCTCGGCATCGAGGGAAAAAGTCTGCAGCGCAACGCGCCTTCGTTGCTGAACGTGGCGTGGCAGCCGGCGTTGTTCCACGACGGGCGCGAGTCTTCGCTGCTGGCGCAGGTCTGGTTGCCCTTATTGCATCCGGATGAAATGGGCAATGCATCGAGCGCCCAGGTGCTGCGACGCATCCGTGCCATGCCGGATTATGCCGGGCGGTTCGAGCGCGTCTTCAATGGCGCGGGGCCTTCGGTGTCAACGCTCGCTGCCGCGATCGCGGCCTTCGAGGCAAGCCTGGTATCGGCGAATTCACGGTTCGATCGCTGGCGCTATGAAGGCCAGCAAGCAGTGCTTTCTGACGAGGAGCAGAGCGGTTTCGGGATCTTCACGGGGAAGGGGCGCTGCGCGGTTTGCCATACCATCGGCCCGCAGCACGCTCTGCTGGCGGACGGGAAGTATCACGTCACCGGAGCAGGTCTCGCAACCGCGCCCGGGCGTTCGTTTGTCGTGCCATTGGCGCGAGGCGTTGAGACAGTGCTGAGCGATGCGGACCTTTCCGCCTTCGGCCCCGGGCCGCTGCCGGATCTGGGACGTTTCGACGTCTCGCTGGACCCGGCGGACAGACATGCGTTCAAGACGCCGAGCTTGCGCAATGTATCGGCTTCCGCGCCTTACATGCATGATGGGTCGCTGGCAACCCTGGAAGAGGTCGTCGATTTTTACGATCGCGGTGCAGGCGATGTAGCGGGCAAAAGTCCATTGCTGTTGCCGCTCGGACTCGACACGACAGAGAAGCGCGCTCTCGTCGCCTTCCTGCGCGCGCTGGATGGGGCCAACCTCGCGAGGCTTTCGCAGAACAGCCGCGTAGGGCCTTGACGCTTGCCTCGGGAACGCAGCCCCGGGGGGAGCCCTGGGCTGATGGCGCGCACTCTGGTGTCCAGGAGGTTGGCCGCGCATGCGTTGCATTTGCAGCCTATCGAACCTTGCGTCTTTGCGGCGATAATTCCCATCCAGCCACCGTTTCGTCACGGGAGCCAGCAATGCCGATGCAGAACTTCACGACATGGGAAAATCCCATGGGCACCGACGGTTTCGAGTTCATCGAGTATGCGGCGCCTGACCCGGGCGCAATGGCTGCGGTGTTCGAACGCATGGGTTTCCAGGCGATTGCCCGTCATCGCCACAAGAACGTGACGCTGTATCGGCAGGGCGAGATCAATTTCATCCTGAATGCTGAACCGGATTCGTTCGCCCAGCGTTTCGCGCGTTTGCACGGGCCGAGCGTGTGCGCCATCGCATTCCGCGTGCAGGATGCCCGGGCAGCGTACGAGCGGGCAGTTGCGCTCGGCGCCTGGGGATATGCCGGGCAGGCCGGCCCCGGAGAGCTGAATATTCCCGCGATCAAGGGCATCGGGGATTCGTTGATCTACCTGGTCGACCGCTGGCGCGGCAAGGACGGCGCGAAGCCAGGCGATATCGCCAACATCAGTTTCTTCGACGTGGACTTCGTGCCCCTGCCCGGAGGCGAACTGAATCCGATCGGCTGCGGTTTGAAATATATCGACCACCTTACGCATAACGTGCATCGCGGCCGCATGACCGAATGGGTGGAGTTCTATGATCGGCTGTTCAACTTCAGGGAAATCCGCTACTTCGATATCGAAGGCCAGGTCACCGGCGTGAAAAGCCGGGCGCTGACCAGCCCCTGCGGCAAGATCCGCATTCCGATCAACGAAGAGGGCAATCAAACGGCCGGCCAGATCACGGAATATCTGGAGCGGTATCGCGGCGAGGGCATCCAGCACATCGCGATGGGGTCGGGCGATCTGCCGGCGACCGTGGACGCGTTGCGTGCCAACGGCGTGAAGCTGCTCGATACCGTGGATACTTACTATGAACTGCTCGACAAGCGCATTCCGGGTCACGGCGAGGACGTCGCGGCGCTGCGCGCGCGCAAGATCCTGCTCGATGGCAAGCCGGGCGAATTGCTGCTGCAGATTTTCAGCGAGAATCAGCTGGGACCGATTTTTTTCGAGTTCATCCAGCGCAAGGGCGACCAGGGGTTCGGCGAAGGCAACTTCAAAGCCTTGTTCGAGAGCATGGAACTCGACCAGATGCGCCGCGGCGTGCTCAAAAAGGAGTGATGCCATGAATGGCGCGTACCAGTCGGGATTCGGCAACGAGTTTGCCAGCGAGGCTTTGCCGGGGGCGTTACCGGTGGGGCGCAATTCGCCCCAGCGCTGCCCGTATGGCCTTTACGCCGAGCAGCTGACGGGCAGCGCCTTTACCGCACCACGCGCAGACAATCGGCGCTCATGGCTCTACCGCATTCGCCCCTCGGCAGTGCACGCGCCATTCGAGCGCTGCGCTGCAGGGTCGATTTGCGGCGATTTTTCTTCGGCCCAGACATCGCCGAACCAGTTGCGCTGGGACCCGATGCCCCTGCCCGAGGCAGCCACGGATTTCATCGACGGCATGGTCACCATGGCCGGCACCGGTGATCTACGCGAACAGCGCGGCGCGGCGGTACATCTGTATGCCGCGAACCGATCGATGACCCGCCGCGTGTTCTGCGACGCCGATGGCGAACTGCTTATCGTGCCCCAGCATGGCCGCCAGCGCTTCGTCACCGAACTCGGCGTCATCGACGCGCAGCCCAATGAAATCGTCGTGATTCCACGCGGAATGCGTTTTCGTGTGGAACTACCGGATGGCCCAGCGCGCGGCTACATTTGCGAAAATTTTGGCGCAGATTTTCGGCTGCCCGAGCGCGGACCGATCGGATCGAATGGTCTTGCCAATGCGCGCGATTTCCTGACGCCGGTCGCAGCCTACGAGGACGTCGAGGGGCAGTACGAACTCGTCGCCAAGTTCATGGGCAATCTATGGTCTGCGGGCATGGACCACTCGCCGCTCGATGTCGTCGCCTGGCACGGCAACTACGTGCCGTACAAGTACGACCTGCGCCGCTTCAATGCCATCGGATCGATCAGTTTCGACCATCCCGATCCTTCGATTTTCCTGGTGCTGCATTCGGCCTCGGACACACCGGGTGTGAGCAGCATCGATTTCGTGATTTTTCCGCCGCGCATCCTGGCGATGCAGGATACCTTCCGCCCGCCATGGTTCCATCGCAACATTGCCAGCGAGTTCATGGGTCTGATTCATGGCAGCTACGACGCCAAAGCGGAGGGTTTCCTGCCGGGCGGGGCGAGCCTGCACAACAGCATGAGCGCACACGGACCCGACGCCGCCACCTTCGACAAGGCGAGCCACGCCGACCTGTCGAAGCCGGAGGAGATTCGCGACACGATGGCGTTCATGTTCGAGTCGCGGTGGGTCCTGCATCCAACGCGCCATGCGCTCGAATCCGGCTTGTTGCAAGTCGACTATCACCGGTGCTGGCAGGGACTTAAACGCCACTTCGATCCGCAGCGGCGATGAGTGTTGCGATCGATCACACGCACGATCCGGGTGTGCACAGTTGGGTCGAATCGGCAAACGATCCGGCCAGCGATTTTCCGATCCAGAATTTGCCGTTCGGCAGGTTTCGCCGTCACGGCGCGGATCACTGGCATGTCGGCGTTGCCATCGGCGACCAGGTCCTCGACGCTCACCGTGCCGGCGTCGTGCCGACGGACGACATGAATCTGTTCATGGCGCAGGGCGCCGCCGCGCGACAGGCGGCTCGCCTCGCGTTGTTTGCGGGTTTGCGCAGCAGTTCGGTACAGCGGCGCGCCTGGGCCGCTTGCCTGCTGCCGCTATCGCAGGTGGAATTGGGACTGCCTTGCGTTATTGGCGACTACACGGATTTTTATGCGAGCCTGCACCACGCTACGAACGTAGGCAAACAGTTCCGCCCCGATCAACCGCTGTTGCCCAACTACAAATGGGTGCCCATCGGTTATCACGGCCGCGCCTCCTCGATCCTGCCCAGTGGCCACGCCTTCCACCGCCCGCGGGGCCAGATCAAGACGGCGGAGTCTGAAACGCCCGTGGTGGACGCGTGCCGCCGACTGGATTTCGAGTTGGAGCTCGCCATCGTGGTCGCGAAGCCCAATGCGCTTGGCGAGGCCGTCCCAATGGAGGAAGCCGAGCAGCATGTGTTCGGCATGGCGCTGTTCAATGACTGGAGCGCGCGCGACATCCAGGCTTGGGAATATCAGCCACTAGGGCCGTTCCTGTCGAAAAACTTCGCGAGCACACTCTCCCCGTGGCTGGTGACGCTGGAGGCGTTGCAGCCGTTCCGACGGCCGTTCGTGCGTCCGCGCACCGATCCGCAGCCGCTGTCTTATCTTGATAGCGCGCCCAACCGCGCGGCAGGTGCCTTCGACATCCGGCTCGAGGCCTGGCTGCAGACCGCGGCGATGCGCAAGGAAGGCGACGCCGGCGAGCGCCTCATGCAATCCAGCTTCGCGGACGCATACTGGACGGTCGCGCAGTTCGTAGCGCACCACACGATGAACGGCTGTAACCTGCGCAGTGGAGATCTGCTGGGGACCGGCACGTTGTCCGGCCCGCTGCCCGGACAGGGAGGCTCGATGCTGGAGCTCAGTGTTGGCGGCAAACAACCGGTCCGCCTGAAAAACGGCGAGAACCGCGCCTGGCTCGAAGATGGGGATTCGATCATTCTGCGCGGTCACTGCGAAGGCGAAGGGTTCAGGCGCATCGGTTTCGGCACATGCAGCGCAACGGTGCTGCCCGCGCGCACTCGGTGAACGAACTGAAGGCTCGACCAGCGCAATAGCGCACACGCTCGTGATCACGAAGCGCCTCTTGCGGTGATAAGGACTCGGGCTGGAACTCCGCTACCGGGTGTCCAGTCAATATCGATACCCCCATTCCTCCGGAGAGCCTCATGGCCGGCCTGAAAATTTTCCCCATGCTGCAAAAGGCGCGTGCCGTTGCAACTGTGATCGGTGTGGTGCTGGTCAGCATGCCACTGCTGGCACAGGACACCGATGCCCCCCGTAACGAAGCGCAGAAGACGCAACAGGCCGCTGACACGGCAACGCCGCCGGCTTCCCCCGACGCTGTGCCTGCCGAACGGCCGGCCGCGAAACCAGGAGCGCATCAACCGCCCGATGAAAGCCTGCACGCGCCCGTTGCCGCCATAGCGGACGCGTTGGGCATCAGCACACTGTTGTCAGCGATGGGGCTCCGAGGCCGCGTGGCCTCGGCAGTGGGGGGTATCGTGATCATTGGCATCATGATCGCGCTTATTTTTCTGGTCTGGTGGAAATTGATGGGACATTATCGGATCGCGGGACGGCGCAAGAATGAAGTGCGCAAGCGCTGAGCTTGCTTAAACGGAGCCGCTTACCGGCGACTTTCCCAGCGGCTAGAGATAGGGCAGTGCCAATCGGACTACGCCATCGCGCAGCTTGACGGGCAAGCTGCGGCCATCGAGATCCGCGACGCTCAGCAGGCGGGCGGACGCGAGCTTCGCTTCCCATGCCTGAGTCAGTCGGGCCACCAGATCCGTCGAATAGCATTCGACGGCATACTCGAAATTCAGGTGCAAGCTGCGTGCGTCCCAGTTCGTCGAACCGATCAGGCACCACATGTCGTCAATCAGAAATAGCTTGGAATGATCGAACGGCGGGGGCGACAGATACACACGGCAGCCCCAGCGGATGATCTGCGTAAGCTGCGCCGTGGCCGCCCACTCGACGAAACGCAGATTGCCCCGCGCCGGCAACAGGATTTCAACCTGTACGCCGCGCAACGCGGCAACGCGCAATGCATCGATCAGCGACGCATCGGGCAGGAAGTAGGGCGTCAGGATGCGTACCGAGCGCGTCGCCTGCGACAACGCGCCGAGCAAAGTCACCAGCAGCGCCTCGTAATCTTCGTCCGGACCGTCGGGAATGCCGCGCGCCAGAACGGGCCCCGCCGGCTGGATCACGGGAAACCACAGGGGTCCCGCGAGTTGCTCTTTGGTCGTGAACGTCCAGTCGAACGCCAGCGCTTTCATCAGTTGACCGACCGCAGGGCCGCGGATACGAAAATGCAAGTCGAGAATCTTGTCGTTCGTGTCGAACGACAGCATGCAGCGGTCGCGAATATTCAGACCTCCGCAGAACCCGATGTGGCCGTCCACTACCATCAGTTTGCGGTGATTGCGCAAGTTGAAATAGGAGCGCGGCCAGGGCAGCGTCGGCGGCAGGAAGCGAGCAACCGGAATGCCGCGGCTGCGCAACAACCCGGAGATCGGTGGGCGGCTGTAGTTTGCGCCGACGCCATCGATCAGAACGCGCACAGCCACGCCGCGTTGAACCGCGCCAGACAGGGCTGCGATGAACCGGTCCGCGACACGCCCCCGATCGAATATATAAGTCGCCAGCGCCACACTATGACGCGCCTGCTCTATGGCTGACAGCATCGCCGGATAGGCCTCGTCGCCGTTGACCAGCATGTCGACCGCGTTGCCGGGCATGAGCGGCAACTTGGTAATGGCGCCCACCAGCGTCGCCAGCGGACGCACGCTCGGCGCAATGCCCTCGGGAAGTGTCAACTCGCGGCCGGATAACGAGAAAGGTGTCGGGGGCTCGGCCCAGAACACCACTCTGCCGCGGCGCATGCGCCCGGCCTCGCGCCGAATGCGGTTGATGCCGAACAGCGTGTAGAGCACCGATCCGACCACGGGTGCGAGCCATACCAGACCGACCCACCCGATGGCAGCGCGCACATCCGGCTTGGTCAGTACGACGTGAGCCGATACCGTCAGCGCGAGTACCAGGTGCAACGCGCTGAAGAAAAGGCTATAGGTCAGGGTTTCCAAAGGCCGCGAGTTCCGAAGTTTCGCGGATATCGGGGTTCAGCACGGCCGCGGCGGGTGTTGCTGCGGTTTGCATGGGTTCCTTTCCCGCTTTTTCAGGTGCCCGAGCGTTGTCGATGCGGGGCCGGGATGCGTTCGGCGGCATTGTATTGAATGCGCTCTGGTTCTGTCACGCGAGCGCCTGCAGGCGCCGAAACCGGCTCAGGCGAAATCGTCCAATGCGTGCAAAACGCGGGCGAAGAATTCGTCGGCATGTTGCGCATCGATCCAGCGAACCACCAGAACCATACGACGCTCCGGCTCGATCCAGGTGAACGAGCTGCCCGCGCCGATGGCGAAATAACTCGAGTCGGGCACGCTGGGGAAAACGCGCCGGGCGTGATTGAGCCAGAGCAGATAACCGTAAAACGGTGCGATGTCGCAGGGCGTTCGCATGCGCTTGATCCAGTCGCTTGAAATAACCTGGCGTCCGGCGGCCTTGCCGTCGTTGAGCAGCAACTGGCCGACGCGCGCCTGGTCGAGGCTGCCGATGGACAGTCCGCCGCCCCAGTGCGATCCACCGGGAACCGATTGCACACGATGCCCGTGCAGATCGATCCAGGAGTTGTCATAGCCCACCCAGCGCCATTGATTGCTGGCTCCGATGGGTTGCATGATGCTGTCGCGAAAGACCTTGGGCAGCGGGCGCTTGAATAGATGCAACAATGCCAGCGACAGCTGGTTGATGCGCACATCGTTGTATTCCCAGTAACTCCCCGGCGTCTGCAGCGGTCGCGGATCGCCTTTCCTGCCCTTGGCGGTGTCGCCTTGAAACTGCAGCACGCGGTAGCGATCGACCTGCTCGGGAATGCCGAAGCATTCGCCTTCCCATTCGCTTGTCTGTTGCAGAAGATGCGCCCACGTCACCCGGGCATTGCGCCCCTTGTCGAAACCGATTCCCGCGACGCGCGCGCCCACCGGCTCATCAACATCGGGCATGAGACCGCGGTCATAGGCAACCCCAGCCAGCAGCGCCAGATACGTCTTGGCGATGCTGAACGTCAGATCCGGCCGTGTCGGTTCACCCCAAGTGGTGAGTGTCTTGCCATCGAGCACCACGGTGCCCGAGACCGGCCCGCGTGCATGCACCGGACCATGCAGCCTGTTCCAGGGTGGCGGATCCTCATGATGAATGCCCCATTTGTCGTCGATCTCGCGGCTCCAGGGGGTTTCGTGCCGGAGCGCAAACTGCACGGCTTGTTCGAGGCTGCTATTGGGCATGAAGCGAATTTTTTCCGGTTTCGAAGCATCGCAAGCGGACCTATGCGAGCCATGACGCGAGTATGACGCAAAGATTTCTCCCGTGCAGGAGAGCGGCGGCGTCCACGGCGAGCGGCGCTCAGAACGCATCCTCCCAGGGCACGCTCAGTTTGGATGCGGAATTGATCAAGCCGACCATGCTGTAGGTCTGCACGAAATTTCCCCAGTGTTCGCCCGTTTTCGGATCGATGTGTTCGGACAGCAAGCCGTGCGGATTGCGCCGGGCGATCATGTTCTGGAACAAGTCGCGCGCCTCGTCCTGGCGCCCGGTGGCCGCCAGCGCGTCGATGTACCAGAACGTGCACACCAGAAATGCGTTCTGCGGCACGCCGAAATCGTCCTCCTCGCCGTAGCGAAAGACGAAGTCGCCTTGCTTGAGCTCTTTCTCCACCTGGGCCATGGTGGCGAGAAATCGAGGGTCATCGGCTTTCATGAATTGCAATTCGGGCAGGAGCAGCAGGCTCGCATCCAGGCCGTCGCCGCCGAATGAGGCGCTGAGCACGCCGCGCTTGTCGTTCCATGCGCGTTCGCAAATCTGGCGATGCATGCGATCTGCATGCGTGCGCCAGTAGCGGGCCCGGTCCGGCATGCCGAGTTGCACGGCGATGCGCGCCAGCCGGTCGCAGGCTACCCAGCACATGACGCTGGAAAAAGTATGCACGCGCGAGGTTTCGCGCAGTTCCCAAAGGCCGGCGTCGGGTGCGTCGTAGACATGCTGCGCGATCTCGCCCAGGTGTTCGAGACGGCGGAACAGATCCGCATTGCCGGTGCGGTTCATGCGCCGGTCGAAGAACACGTGCGTCGCCGCCAGGATCGCCGAACCGTACACGTCGTTCTGCACCTGCAGGTAGGCAAGATTGCCCACGCGCACCGGACCCATGCCGCGATAGCCGGACAGCGATGTAATCGTTTCCTCGTGTAGCGCAGGATGTCCATCGATGCGGTACACCGGCTGCAGGCGGCCCTCGGGTGCCCCGGCGGCCACGTTGATGATGTAGCCCAGATAGCGCTCCATGGTCTGCGTCGTGCTCAGCCGGTTCAGGGCATTCACCACGAAATAGGCGTCGCGCAACCAGCAATAGCGGTAATCCCAGTTGCGCCCGCTGTCGACGGCTTCGGGAATGGACGTCGTCATCGCTGCAATGATGGCACCGGTATCCTCGTACGCGTTCAACTTGAGGCTGATGGCTGCCCGGATCACCGCTTCCTGCCATTCGAACGGAATCGCCAGATTGCGCACCCAGTCGTGCCAGTAGGTGTGCGTTTCATCTTCGAACCTGCGGCCCACTTCATGCACGGCGCCCTGCACGGTCTCGTCGGGGCCGAGCAGGAAGGTGATTTCGTTCTCCAGGAAAAACGGCGTTTCCTGAAGCAAAGCCGTAATGGACGCGTCAGTGGTCACCCGCAGCACCACGTCCGCGCAGACATAGCGAACGTGGTTGCTGCCATATGTCACCGTGGCGCGCTGCGCGCCCCAGTTGGACGCGGGCCGCAGCCGCAGACGGATACGCGGGCTTCCGGCAATGCGTTTCACGCGGCGCACCAGCATCATCGGGCAGAAGATGCGTCCGTGCTGGCGAAAACGCGGCGCAAAGTCGGTCATCTCGATGGCCCCACCCTGCTTGTCGTAAATCCGGGTTACGAGCACTGGCGTATCGGGCACGTATTCCTGCTCGGTATGCGCATGGTCGAGCACGTCCACACCCCAGACGCCGCCCTGGTCGGGTTCGCGCTCGCCCTGCAACAGACTGCAGAAAGCCGCGTCGCTGTCAAAACGCGGAAAGCACGCCCAGACAATTTCGCCTTTATCGCTGATGAGCGCGCCGATGTTGCAGTTGCCGATCAGTGCCAGGTTCAGATCGCTCACGGTGTTTTTCCCTTTCCCAGAAATGCGATGTAGGTTTGCAACCAGACGCGCACGCTTTGCGCGTCGGGCAGGCGCCACCGCGCATGCGTTGCGCCCTCGCCGACCTTGATGGAGTGTCCATGAGCCTGGTTGACCACTCGAAAACCGTCCTCGTCGGTGACGTCGTCGCCGATGAACACTGGCACACGCCCCGCGAACGGCAGTTCCGTCATGAAGTCCGCGATGGCCGTGCCCTTGTCGCGGCCGCCTGGCCGCAGTTCGCACACCATCTTGCCCATGACCAGCTGGAACTCGGGCCCGACGTCATCGAGCAGGGCGCGCATGGTGCGATGGACCCAGTCCCGCGACGCAGGTGCGCGCCGGTAATGCAGCGCGAGACTCAGGCCCTTGTGCTCCAAGAGCACGCCCTTGTGTTCCCGCGCCTGCACTTCCAGGGCGCGCACCGCCCGGTCCAGGCGATTGAGCGTGTCGTCATGGCGCATGACGTGTCCGGTGCTGTCGCGGCGCTCGAGCCCGTGCTGCCCGGCTGCGGGAAAAGGCATGGGACCAAACAGGCGATCCAGATCCCACAGGCTGCGTCCGCTGATCAGCGCAACAGCGCCGCCGCTGAGCCGGAATGCGCTGTCCAGCACCTGCTTCAAAGCTGGCGATACCGCCACGCCGTCGGGATGAGCTGCAATATCGAGCAAGGTGCCGTCGACGTCCAGAAACAACGCCCAGTCGTCGGTAAATGCCGGGACGTGGCCGGCATCGACCTGAGTTACCCTCGCGCTCATGTCTCCGCTTCCCGGATCCGGCGCAGCAGGCGCTTGCCATCGGGCACATCGGTGCCATGACGCAGCACGCGGGTGCGCCGCCGCATCACGGACGCGTCGAGCAGCATGCGCCCCGCCCAGCGATACACGTTGAACTCCTGAATCAGCGATCGCATGCTGCGCATTCGGTCGCGCTGCTCTGCGGGCGGCATGGCGACGGCGACGCGCAGTGCCGAGGCGAACTGGTCGACGTTATACGGGTTGATGATGAGCGCTTCGACCAGTTCTCGCGCCGCGCCGGTAAACTCGCTCAGGATGAGCACGCCTTGCTCGTCATCGCGGGTAGCGACGAATTCCTTGGCCACCAGGTTCATGCCGTCATGCAGACTGCTGACGATGCAGATGTCCGCACCGCGGTAGTACCGGTAAACTTCCCTGGCGCTGACGTTCTCCATCCGCAACACGATTGGCTGGTAGCCGTCGCGGCCGAAGCGGGCGTTGATGCGGGCAGCTTCATCGCGGACGTCTTCCAGAAAATGGCGATAAGCGGGAATGCTCGAGCGGCTTGGCGCGCCAATCTGCAGCAGGCACAGCGTGCCGACCCACGCAGGTTCCAGTTCCAGCAGGCGTTCGATCGCGAGGAAGCGTTCGAGAATGCCTTTGGTATAGTCGAGCCGGTCCACGCCGACCGCGATGCGCGCATCGGCGCCCAGACCATGGCGCTCGCGCAGCCACCTCGCGCACTCCTTCACGTCCGGCACGTCATCGAGGGCGGAAAGCGGCCACTCGATCGAAATGGGATAACGCTTGACCAGCGTGCGCATGCCCAGATGCGTTACCCCGTTGGTTTCGCGATCCACACGCGCTTCCAGCAGTCGATCGACCGTATCGAGAAAGTTATTGCAATGGAACCGGGTGTGGAAACCGAGGATGCTCGAGCCGAGCATGCCTGCGAGAATCTGATCGGCCCACGGACAAATGGCGAATGCTTCCGGATTGGGCCAGGGAATATGCCAGAAGGTAATGATGGTCGCATCGGGCAGGCTTTCGCGGATCATGGCGGGAAGCAGCGCGAAGTGATAATCCTGCACCAGCACGACGGGATCCTCGGTACGCGCTTCGGCAATGATGGCACGCGCGAACTTGCGGTTCACTTCGACATAGGCTTTCCAGTCGGAGGGCCGGAATACCGGACGCGTGTGCGCGAAATGACACAGCGGCCACAAACCTTCGTTGGAGAATCCGAAGTAATAGCCCTGTTCCTCCTCCTCGCTGAGCCACACCCGCCGGATCTCGTAGCTTTCCTTGCCGGGGGGCACGCCGATGCGGTCGCGCTTGTCCACCACATCGCGATCGGCGGATCCGCTGCCGTGCGCGATCCAGGTGCCGGAACAGGCCAGCATGACCGGCTCGAGGGCCGTGATCAGCCCGCTGGCCGGGCGCTGCACCTCGATCGAATCGTCCGCAGCACGCACATGGATATACGGCTCCCGATTGGAGACGATCAAAAATTCGTCGCCACGCAGATCCTCGTGCAGGATCGTGCGCAGTGTCTCGGGATTCCAGCTCATCTGGCTTTCGTCCCGGATACGCGGTTCGCGCCCGAGGTCGCGAATGAGCGCCTGCAGATCCTTCGGCACAGGATGCATTTCGTCCGGAGCGGCATGACCCTTCGTCAGCCACTCGCCGGTGAGCATGACGCGCAGGCCCTTCATCCATCCCCACCAGCTGATCTGCGCCACGGCGACGGTCACGAGCGAAATGACCAGTCCGAGGATTGCAAAAAGATAGAACACGTAGCGACGAGTGTCCGCGCTGCGATGCTCAATGAATCCCATGTCGTGCAGAAGCACGAGCTTGCCTAGTGCAGTGCCCTCGGCGTTGATGACCGGCGAAACGGCAGCGTGAAGAGACCCCGTCGGCAACCTCAGCACCTGGCCGGTCCCGGGAGTGACGGTCTGCAGACCGGCGCAGGTGACCGCGCTGGGAAACGTGAACGTCTTGTAAGCCAGCCGATTCTGCGCGTCGCAGTAGCCAATTGCCAGCAGACGCTCGTCGCGCACCATGCGCTCGAAAAGTCTGACGATGCGCTTGTTCTGACCCGAAGGAACGAGATCGCTCAGGGATTCGTCGACGGCTTTGGCCACGGCAACAGAGCGCGCGTCGAGATCGCGCACGAACCAACGTTCCGTTAGCCGGTCCGCCAACTGTGTGACGCCATAGGCGACTGCGGCCAGCACAAGCAAAAGTGGAAGAACGAAACGCAGTGATAGTCTCAAAAAGGGGCTCCGGCGCGAAATCCTGCGGGCGCTGCACCGCGAACCGGCAGGGCTCGGTCTCGCGGTGGAAAATTGGTGTCACGGGGAGACAGCGCTTGAAGCGCACTAGTTCCATGGTCGACCGAATGCCGGCAACTTGCTCGCCATAATCGGAGCTACCGCTGCGTGGGGCGCTGTTATTAGGTAAGATCGCGGCCTTTTGGGCAGGCACTTGCCGTTCACCTTACAACCGTTTCTGCCTCTTACATATGGCGTCCATCCGCATCAATGAAGAAGGGGGCGTGCGGTACCTGCAATTCGGTGCGCACTGGATCCAGGGCGCCATGCGCATATCGCGACCCTGGGCGCTGGAACTGGAATACACGCGTGACATGATTTTTCCGTTGCTCTTGCACCGGCACTCGGCGTGGCCGCGCCGCGTACTCCTGATCGGTCTGGGCGCGGGATCTCTCACTAAATTCTTCTATCGCCATGTGCCCCATGCCGTGCTGGAGGTGGTCGAGATCGATGCCGAAGTCGTCTTGACGGCCTGGGAGTTTTTCGGGCTGCCGGCCGAATCGCGCCGGCTGCGCATCGAAATCGACGATGGGTTCCGGCACGTCGCCGTGACGCGACTGCAGTACGACTTGATCCTGGTCGATGGATTCGACGCCAAAGTGCGCGCGGGAGATCTGGATTCGCCGGCGTTCTATCGCCATTGCCGCGCGCGACTCAAGCCCGGAGGAATGATCGCGACGAATCTCGTGAGCCGCCGCGGACGGCCAACGAGCAGTCTCGAGCGCATGCGCCGCGCGTTCGATGACCGGGTACTGGTATTGCCGCGATTCGAAGCGAACACGATCGCCATCGCACAGACGGGCCCGCGGCTTCGCGTGGGCTTCGATGCGCTGCGCGCCTCGGCCCGCAGATTGAAGGCCGACACGGGCCTTGATCTTCTCTCCACGGTCGCTTCCCTCGCCAGGGCCGGCAATGGCGGGCCGGGTATCGGATTCTGAGCAGGGGCTCCTCGCTGCCTCAAACTTCTGTGCGGGCCTTCCTGCAAATACGCTTCTCATTAGTCCACAAGGGGCCTCACGTCCGTAATCCCCCAACAACACCTTGCCAATCCACTCCGGCGGCGCCAATGGGCGCTGATCCTGCCGCTCAGTCGGTTCCCAGCCAGCGTTTGCGGTTGCGCGCGCCGGCGGCGTCCTCCATCACGTGCAGCGTCCAGGCATCCAGCTTGGCCGCTTCCAGTGTGAGCGAAAATTCGTGCATTTCGTCGCGCCGGAAGGCATGCACCGGCACGACGTCGCCCGGACTATAGCGGCCCAAGTGCGCGTCGATGTTCTCCGGCGTTACCCGCAGCCCGTCGATGGCAATGACGATATCGCCCGCCGCCAGCCCTGCCTTCTGCGCGGCGCCGCCCTCGAAAACCTGCGTGAGCTTGACTTCTCCGCCGTCATTGCCGGTGCGCACACCGATCGCGACTCCGCGTGATGCAAGCCTTTGCTTGCGCGACATCTGGTCGCGCCGGTCCACGCCCGAGCGGGGCGGCCGCTGCTGCATCTCGACGCCCACGGTGGCAAGCAGTTTTTGCAGCGGCAAATCGCCGGTCGAGCGCACCGCCAACTCGAAGAAGCGCTTGAGCTTGAGCCCTGTGACTTGTTCGGCCAGAATTTCGATGCCGTCCTCCGGCACGCCGACGTCTTTGAGCCCGTAGCGCTTCCACAGCGCGCGCATCACGTCGTCCAGCGATTTACGCCCGCCGGTTTGCGCGCGAATCAGCAAATCGAGACTCAAGGCGATCAGGCTGCCTTTCAGGTAATAGCTTACGCCCGCATTGGGAGTATTCTCGTCGCTGCGGTAATACTTGATCCACGCATCGAAGCTCGATTCGGCGACGGTCTGCTTCCTGCGGCCGGCGACGCGCAGCAGGGACGTGATGTTGCGACCGATGGTGTCCAGGTAGGTGTTGCGCGACATCAGCCCCGCGCGTACCAGCATCAGGTCGTCATAATAGGAGGTGAATCCCTCGAACGCCCAAAGCAACGTGGTGTAGTTCTCGCGCTCCAGATCGTAAGGGGTGAAGGCCGCCGGCTTGATGCGCTTGACGTTCCAGGCGTGGAAATATTCGTGGCTCGCCAATCCTAGAAAGGTGCGATATCCGCCGCTGGGCTGACCCGCGCCGGCGAGGGGCAGGTCATTGCGCGCGCACAGCAGGGCCGTGGAGGCGCGATGTTCGAGCCCGCCGTAACCATCGCCGACCGCGGTGATCAGGAAGACATAACGGTCCATCGGCGCCGGAGTGGCGAAGAAGGCGATCTGCGTTTCGCACAGCGTCTTCAGATCCTTCATCAGGCGCTTCATGTCGCCGCGATGGCGACCGGTGATGACGATGTCGTGCGCCACCCCGCCCGCCTTGAACGTCCCCAGATCGAAGGTGCCCATTTCCACCGGATGGTCGAGCAATTCCTCGTAATCGTCCGCCTGGTAGGTGCCGAACATATAAGGCCGGGCGTTCTTGCGCCTCATGGCCGTGGCGACCCGCCAGGCACGGTATTTTGCGCCTTTCGGTGGCACCAATTCCACTTCGACGGGTTCGTGTTCGCGCTCGTCGACGCGCAGGAACATTGAAGGCCCGTTGAAGAAGGCATGCGTCTGGTCCAGGTGCGCGCCGCGCACCGACAAGTCCCAGGCATACACCTGCATGGTGACCGTGACCGGCGTCTCGCAGGGCTCCACCTGCCAGGTGCTTTTGTCCAGCTTGACCATGCGCAATAACTTGCGTCCGGATTGTGCGCGTATGCGCACCACGTGCTTGGCGAATTCGCGCATCAGGTAACTGCCGGGGATCCAGGCAGGCAGCGAGAATTTCTGACCCCAAGGGTCGGGAGTGTCGACGGTGCATTGGACTTCGAACAGGTGTGCTTCGGGATTGCTCGGGACGATGGAATAATGGATCTGGGGATTCTTCATTTACGATGTGTGCGGGTTGGGGCGGATCGACCCGTGTTTATGCAGGCTCGCAGGGATTTCGTCAAGCGCAGCCCGCCGAACTTTCTGCAGGATCCGGTGGTCCTTAAACGTGCACCGGCGGCAGAGGCTATCATGGTAACTCCCTCCGGCGGTGCCGCGAGCTACACGGCATGGTGCTCCGGTAACGCTGCCGATCTGTCGCGAAACGCTCTGCGGAGACCTTCACATGACAAGCGCAGCCCCTGTGCTGACTCTCAATGCAGGTTCATCAAGCCTGCGCTTTGCGCTGTTCGAGGTTGCACCGGCAATGCGTCGCATCGTCGAGGGAAAAATTGAGCGCATTTCGCTGCCGGGAACGACGCTGAGCGTCAAAGGCGCGCAATCGGAGGATAATTTCACACGCCCCTTACCGGCGGCTGATCACGGCGGCGCGGCGGCTGCACTCATGGATTGGTTGCGTGTGCGCCTCGACGGCCAAGCCCCCGCTGCGGTGGGGCACCGCATCGTGCATGGCGGTCCGCAGTACAGCGCCCCGCAACGCATCAGCGCGCAAATGATCGAGGCCTTGCATCGAATCAGCCCGTTCGATCCGCAGCATCTGCCCGCCGAACTTCTGCTGGTCGAATCGCTGCGACGCAGCCATGCCGGCGTCCCCCAGGTGGCGTGTTTCGATACGGCGTTTCACCACCGCATGCCGCGCGTGGCCCAGATTCTGCCGATTCCGCGCCGCTACGACGCCAAGGGGTTGCGCCGTTACGGGTTTCATGGGTTGTCCTACGCGTATTTGCTGCAGCAGCTCGAGCGCGAGGCCGGAGCGCATATAGCCCGAGGGCGCGTTGTTCTGGCGCATCTTGGCAACGGCGCGAGCCTCGCCGCCGTGCACGACGGGCAGCCAGTCGACACCAGCATGGGCTTCACGCCGGCTGCCGGCGTACCGATGAGCACGCGCGCGGGCGATCTCGATCCGGGGCTTGCCGGTTATCTTGCACGCACCGAAAGCATGAGTCCGGAGCAGTTCACCGACATGGTGAATTTCCAGTCGGGGTTGCTCGGCGTTTCCGAAACGAGTTCGGACATGCGCGATCTGCTGGAATGCGAACATCGTGACGTGCGAGCCGCGGAGGCGATCGCGCTGTTCTGCTACCAGGTCAGAAAATGGATCGGTGCGTTTGCCGCTGCGCTTGGAGGACTCGATGCGCTGGTGTTCGCCGGCGGCATCGGAGAAGGCGCGCCGGTCATCCGCGGCCGCATCTGCGAGGGCCTTGCCTTTCTCGGCATCGAGATCGATGCAAGGCGTAACGGCGCTAATGAAGACGTCATTTCCGGACCACAGGCGCGCGTCGGCGTGCGCGTCATGCGAACCGACGAAGAATGGATGATCGCGCAGACGGTTTGCGAAGTCTTGAACCTTTCAACCGATCAGAACAGGTGAATGCGCATGAGCACGAGTACATCACAGGCGAACGAGACGCGACGGCAACCGCTGGCGGCCGACCTTTTGCGCAGCATGGATGCTTACTGGCGCGCGGCCAATTACCTGTCGGTAGGCCAGATTTATCTGTTCGACAACCCTCTGCTGCGGCAACCGCTGAAGCTCGAGCACGTCAAGCCGCGCCTGTTGGGGCATTGGGGCACCACGCCGGGGCTGAACTTCATTTACGTGCACCTGAACCGGATCATCACGCAATACGATCTGGATGTGATCTACATCACCGGACCCGGCCATGGAGGGCCTGGGCTGGTGGCCAACACGTATCTTGAAGGCAGTTACAGCGAGTGCTATCCGAACATATCGCTCGATGAGACGGGCATGAGAAAGCTGTTCAAGCAGTTTTCATTTCCCGGAGGTATTCCGAGCCATGTCGCGCCGCAAGTGCCCGGTTCCATCCACGAAGGCGGAGAGCTCGGTTACTCGCTGTCACATGCTTTTGGCGCCGCGTTCGACAACCCCGGCCTGCTGGTGGCCTGTGTGGTGGGCGACGGGGAAGCCGAAAGCGGGCCCCTGGCGACCAGCTGGCATTCAAACAAGTTTCTCAATCCCGTGCATGACGGCGCGGTGCTGCCCATCCTGCATCTGAATGGCTACAAGATTGCAGGGCCCACCGTGCTCGCGCGAATTCCCCACGAGGAACTCGACGCACTGTTCCGCGGCTACGGCTACGAGCCTTATTTCGTGGAAGGTGACGAACCGGCCGCCATGCATCAACTCATGGCGACGACGCTCGACGAGGTCGTTGCCAAGATCAAGGCCATCCAGCGCGAGGCGCGCGCGAATGGTTTCAGCCAAAGGCCGCGCTGGCCGATGATCGTGCTGCGCTCGCCCAAGGGGTGGACGGGCCCCGAAGCGGTCGACGGCACGCCGGTCGAGGGTACATTTCGGTCGCACCAGGTGCCCCTGGCGGGACTTGCGAGCGAGCCCGGCCATCTCGAGATGCTGCAGCGATGGATGAAGAGTTATCGGCCGGAAGAGCTATTCGACGCCAACGGACGCCTGCTCGGCGATCTGGCTGCGCTGGCACCGAAAGGCGCGCGCAGGATGGGCGCGAACCCGCATGCGAACGGCGGACTGTTATTGCGCGAACTGGTAATGCCGGATTTCCGTCAGTATGCGCTCAAGGTTACGCAGCCGGGCGCGGAAGAGGCCGAGTCCACGCGCGTACAGGGGCAACTGCTGCGCGATGTGCTTGAACGCAACGCCGCTTCGCGCAATTTTCGCGTGTTCAGCCCCGATGAGACGGCCTCCAACCGCTGGGGCGCGCTGTTCGAGGTCACCGAGCGTTGCTCGACTGCGCAGATTCTGGCGGGCGATGAGCACGTTGCACCAGATGGTCGGGTCATGGAAATGCTGAGCGAGCACCAGTGCGAAGGCTGGCTCGAAGGCTACCTGCTCACCGGGCGCCATGGTTTTTTTTCGAGCTACGAAGCGTTCATTCATATCGTCGATTCGATGTTCAATCAGCATGCAAAGTGGCTGGACGTGGCAGCGAGCATTCCCTGGCGGCGGCCGATCGCGTCGTTGAACTATCTACTATCCTCCCATGTGTGGCGCCAGGACCATAATGGCTTCAGTCACCAGGACCCGGGATTCATCGACGTCGTCATCAACAAGGCCCCTGGCGTCGTTCGCGTGTATCTGCCGCCCGACGCCAATACCTTGCTGTGCGTCACGGACCACTGCCTGCGCAGCCGCGGCTACGTCAATGTCATCATTGCTGGCAAGCAGCCTCAGCCGCAATGGCTGGACATGGATGCGGCCATCGAACATTGCACCGCGGGGATCGGCATCTGGCAATGGGCGAGCAACGACGGAGATGGCGAGCCGGATGTCGTAATGGCCTGCTGCGGCGATGTACCGACTCTGGAGACGCTCGCGGCCGTCGACATCCTGCGCCGGCACATCCCGGATCTGAAGATGCGCGTCGTCAACGTGGTGGATCTGATGACCTTGCAGCCGCGTACGGAGCATTCCCATGGCCTCAGCGATGCGCAGTTCGATCGGCTCTTCACGCGGGACAAGCCGATCATTTTCGCTTTCCACGGTTATCCCTACGTCATTCACCGGCTGACTTATCGCAGAACCAATCATGCGCAGATGCATGTGCGCGGTTTCAAGGAGAAAGGCACCACCACGACGCCCTTCGACATGGTGGTGCTCAATGATCTGGACCGCTTCCATCTTGCCGCCGACGTCATCGAGCGAGTGCCAGGGCTCGGCGAGCGCGCGAAACTCGTATTGCAGGTGCTGCGCGCCGAACTGCTGAATCACAAGGCATACATCGAGAGGCACGGCGAGGATCTTCCGGAAATTCGCGAGTGGAAGTGGGGCGGAAATCCGCGCCAGCAAGTCTAGATAGGGGTCTCAGGCAGGCGGGGGCGCGCCAGCATTGTCCGTCGGACGGTCCCTGGCGAAAAACAGCTCCCGGCGATAACGCGCCCAGCGGTAGGCATCCAGAATCGAAATGGCGTAGATGAAAATTCCGCCTGCATGCCGCCCGACGAAAGAGTGCGCCGGCGTGGTGAATTGAAAACTGACCCAACCCAGCAACATCATGAAGAACACGAACGTCACGGCGCGCGTGGGCTGATGGTTGAGAAGCTGTCCGACGCCGGGCAGCAATGCCGCTGCCATGACCAGGCCGGCGTGCGGGGGCGGTTTTGCCGGGCGATGGCGAGAATCGTCAGGCGCCATTGACGCGGGCAGGCTCGCAGGAGCCGGCCAAAGCCTCGTGAATCGCGCTGGCATGGTTGACCAGTGCGCTTAGCAGTTCGGGTGCCACGAATCCGTGGTCGAAAAGCGCCGTGCGCAGCACCAGATAATTGGAGCGCCGCGCCTGATCCAGCTGATAAACCAGGCGCACGCCGCGCGGACTTATGGCCAGTTCCTTGGCGTGCATGTCAGCGAAGTACTCCAGCACATGCGGATTAAGCCGGGCCAGGAGTGACTGCGCCTCAGGCTGATCGCTGCGCAACAGGGCATGCTCCGGCCAACCGGCCGGCAGGGGTAGCCGATGTGGAAGCTCCGCGGAAGGCGACCAGAACTCCGTGCCCTGCGGTCGCACCAGCAGGCTCAGGGTGGTATCGATACGCAACGGCTCGAGCAATGTCAGGCGCAGCCATAGCACCGGAAGTTTGCGCATGACCAGCGCATCGGCTATGGGCTCGAGCAACAGTTGGCGTCCGCGCATGCGCCCCTGCAGAATAGGAAACGCGGGACCGTCCTGGGTAATGCGATAGTCGCCGAAGCACGGCAGGCATGGCTCGAAAATGGCGGCGCGCAATGCGCGCACGGACTCGCGCTCGCGCCGGCCGGTGCGCACGAGCACGACGAGCATGACGATGATCAGAATCGCCAGGCCGATGTTGTGGAATGTCACGTTCGCCGGGCTGCAGGAACATGGGGGCGTCCGGCGCCCCCATCGAATTGGCACACGTCCGACGACGGCCTCAGAATCCCTTCGGTCGCGGCCAAGGCATGGTGAACTGGTCGCCGCGATGCACGAACTTGTAGCGGTGCCAGGCAAACCACATCGAAGCCACGATATAAAACGCCATGATCGACAGCAACGCCGCGCCGTAACCCAGGAAGGTCGCGAAATAGGTGGCGATGCACAAAGCCATCAGCGTTACGGCCGGCACCGGGTGCAGCGGATGCACATAGCCCCGGTTGATCGAGCCGAGGGGCCATTTCGAGCGGAACTTCATCATGTTGAAGCTCATGAACGTATAGCCCAGCAACCCGGACAGGATCGAGAACGTGATCACCTGGTCGAGCAGCCCGGTAAAGGCGAACGAAACCGCTATCGGAATCAGGAACAGAATCGCGCGGTACGGCGTCCGATAGCGAGGATGCACGGCGCCGAACCATACCGGCATGTAGCGGTCGCGGCCCATCGAGAACCACGCGCGCGAGGCATCGTTGATACAGCCGTTGGCCGACGCGATGGCGGAGAAAAATGTTCCGACGAACAGGATCACGATCAAGGTGCTGCTGCCGGTGACTTTGGCAGCGTCGTACAGCGGTGTAAATGCCTGGCCCAGATATTCCCAGGGCAGCAGGCCCGCGGCGACATACCAGGTCAGCGACGCGGCAATCAGCAGCGTGATCATTCCGCTCATGGTGCCCAGGGGAATCGCGCGTCCGGGGGAGCGCACTTCTTCTGCCGCCTGGCAGGTGCCCTCGATGCCGAGGTAATACCACATGCCGAATTGCAGCGCGGCGACCACCCCGATCCATCCATACGGCAGTTCGGTGAGCAGCCCTTGGTGCTGCAGAATCTTTCCGGGATTCCACGGTTCGACGCCGATGAACAGGATCACGATGGATACGAACGCCAGGAACGTGATGACGAAATTCACCGTCAGGGTCATCAGTACGCCGCGGTAGTTGAGCCAGGCCAGCGCAATGATCGACAGCACGATGAACGGGCGGGGGTCCAGGCCGGAATGGCCGAACTGGGTTGCCAACGATTTCATCAGGTCGCCGATCACGATGGCATTGCCGGCTTCGAGCATGGTGTAGGCCATGACCAGATAGAGTCCGACATTGAAGGCCATCAACGGGCCGACGATGTGCTTGGCCTGCGTGTATTGCCCGCCGGCGGCCGCGACCGTCGAGGTTACTTCCGAATCGATCATCGCCACGCAGGTATAGAGCAGGCCGATGACCCAGCAGGCGACGAGCGCGCCATACGCGCCACCCTTGGCCACGGAAAAATTCCAGCCCATGAATTCGCCCACCAGCACGATTCCCACGCCCAGCGCCCACACGTGCAACGGCCCGAGTACCTTGAGCAGAGATATGCGCTGGCCACGCGCTGTGGCCGAAACGGCTGCCTGACTCATGTTCCCCTCCCGATTGTTATGGTCTTGCGGCGCCGCCGCAGCAGGCGCCGTGCGCGCCTGCAGGCGCGATTATTATTCCTCGCCTTCGCGCGAACTCAGCAGCAGATCCTCGTCGTACTTGCGCCCGGTGCGTGCGGCATCGATCAGCATCCACAAACCCAGCAACGCTGAAACGATCCATGCTGCGTATTCAAGCAATGTCCACAGGTTCATGGATCAGCTCCCGGTTTCGCCGAATTTCTCGGCGATGACCTGTTTATATTCCCGCTCGGAGATCATCACGACCAGCAGGAAGTAGCCCAGAATGACGACGATGGTGGCGATCAGCCAGACCGGATTGATCGTGTAATCGAAGCGTTTCTCGATCATCGGCTTTGCGCCCGCCGGATCGAGGCCGAGTTTTTGCCACTGCTCAGCCTGCGCTTCATTTTGCTTGAGCGATTCCCAGGTGGGCGCAACCGCCTGCACCGTCTCGGCAGGAGCTTGCTCCGTGGATTTCGTGTTGAGCAGCAGGGGCGCCAGCAGGCTGGCGTAAACCAGTATCAGGATGAATACCGCATCGACGATTTGTCCGATGCCGCTTTGACGCGGGGGGTTGTAGCGGGCTGGCATGATCATGTCTCCTGCGGTTGCACGGGAGGTTGTACGCGCGCCTGCCGCTGCTCGTCCAGATGGCGGATATCTAGCCCGTAAATGTGATCCTTGTCATGCCGGTAGTGCGCAATCATGGCAAAGATCGACGCCGTATTGAACAGCAGCACGGCGGCCGCCGCGATATACAACACGACACTGAGGGTTTTTTCGGTGATGTAGTGGTCGATTGCGAAGACCACGTACAACATGGTGAGCCAGAGCAAGACCACCATGATCCAGGCAAATATACGGTCGTAACCGAACATGCGGTCAATGCGCTTGCGGATGTCCCCGTCCATCAGCTCCTCCTCGTGAGCAATTTCTGTAGTTATATTGCTGAGCCGGGCTGCACCGGACGTTGCCATGTTGCACCGCAATGGTGCCATGACGGGCAAAGTTGGTGCGCGGCTACTCTACGCCGTGCATTTTCTTATCGTCAAGGTGATTTTTGTTTCCTCGCAGGAAGCAGCGAAGCGGCAAGAAAATACGCTAACCCGGCGCGCGCATTTATCGCGCCGGTGGCAAGGCAGGGCGAAACTCGCGCAGTTGCTGTATCAGCGGAATCGCGGCGCCGACGAACGGCGAGTTCGGATGGTCGCGACAATAATCATCGACATAACGCGCGAGCGCCGTCGGATCCAGCATCTCATCGGGTGAGACCTGGTTGGCCGAATTGCCGAAGTTGTAGCCCGAGACGAAGCCGCGAAACCAGACTCCATACACCGTACGCAAGGATTCGTCGTTCCTGGACCGCTCCCAGGCGGCGCAAGACGTATCGGCGAAACTGAAAACATTGACTTGCGGCGGCTCCTGGGCCAGAAGCGACGACGCCGCCGAGCCAACCAGATAAATCATGATCCTGGACAAGCCGTGCCGGGTGGTTCCGAATGCAATCACCGTCGCTTCTCCTGCAAGTGGCGGCCGCATTTGCGGTCAGCAATGCATCATTGTTGATCCGCGCGCTGGGCGGTGCAACCAGCAGCGGCAAGGATGCTGTCCCAGGAATGCGCGGGAAAAGCGCAGAATGCAGCAAACGAAGTTGCCAAACGGGCGTGGAGCAATGTTTGTCTATGGCAGCCGGCGAATTGTGCCAGGCGCGGGGCTTAGAACCCACCCAAGCATTGAAATGCCAGCCGCATTGCGCCGAGACACGGGCAGAATGGCGATTACATAACCGGCGGAGCACGCACATGAAAGTATTCATCACCGGCGGTGGCGGATTTCTGGGTTACCGGCTGGCATTACGCCTGCTGGAGCAAGGGACGCTGGCCGGTCCGGACGACAAACCGGTGCGCGTCTCAGCCGTGAAGGTGTTCGACGCGGCATTTCCTCCCGAGCCCGATCGCCGGCTCCAATGCGTCAGAGGAGACATTGCGGATATGGGGGCCGTCCTGCAGGCGATCGATCGCGATACGGCCGCGATATTTCATCTTGCCGCCGTGGTCAGCGCGCATGCCGAAACCGAGTTCGATACCGGGTACCGCGTCAATCTGGACGGAACACGCAACTTGCTGGAGGCATGCCGCAAGCTCCATGCCCCGCCGCGACTGGTATTTGCGAGTTCCCTGGCCGTGTTCGGCGGCCCGCTGCCCGCCGTGGTCGGCGATTCCGTCACCCCGACTCCGCAGACCTCCTATGGCACGCAAAAAGTGATCGGCGAATATCTGGTCAACGATTACTCGCGCAAAGGCTACCTCGACGGACGAAGTTTGCGCCTTCCCACCATCGTCGTGCGGCCCGGCAAACCGAACCTGGCGTCGACGTCGTTCGCCAGCGGCATGTTTCGTGAGCCGTTGAACGGGGTGGTCTGTGAGGTGCCGGTTCACGATACGATCGAGATGTGGATCTTGTCGCCGGGCAAAGTCATCGATGCGTTCGTGCATGCGTATGAACTGCCGCAGACTGCATGGGGCACGCAACGAGCACTCACGCTTCCCGGTATCACGTTCGGCGTGAAGCAGGGAGTCGAGGCGCTGCGGCGCATTGCCGGCGATGAAATTGCCAGGAAGGTCGTGTTCAAGCCGGTCGAACGCATCCACGATATGGTCAAGAGCTTTCCTGCGCGCTTTGATACGCCGCGTGCACTTGCCTTGGGATTCAAGGCGGACACCGGCATCGAAGCCATCATTCGCGACTACATCGCGAGCGAAGGCATCAGGCTCTGAGCGGCCTGCTGTGCGCCCGTCGCATGCGTGGTCCGTGGTGGACCTGCTTGTAGGGGAGCGTCTACCATCGCGCAGCAGGATCACCACGCCCATGCAACGCAGAAACGCGCGCGCTCGGCTTGCTGTGGTTGCATTTGGGCCCCGATAAAACTTTTCCGACGATCGATGTCGAAGCTTGTTCCCGTCGATAGAGAGAGCCACTCATGAATCAGATCTCAAATTATCCGCTTCTCGCCAGTCCGTTCCTGGCATGGACCGATTTCGTATTGCTTTCCACCCAGATGCTGTTGTCGTCGGCACAAGCCATCGGTTATCGCGCGAGCCGCATGTTGCTCATCGGCGACACTCCCGCTGCGCATGATGAACAGGAGTTCGACGCGATGGGCGCTGAGAAGGCATCGGCGGCGGTCCAGTCGACGCAGACCATGACTCAGGGTTTGTTCGAGCTCGGCGAAGAACTCTCCGCTCTGACCCGTCGGCAAATGTTCGCTGGCCTGCCACTCATGATGTCTCTGGCCGCGCGGGGCATGTCGCAATCAGCGCCATCGACGCCAGTCAACGCCCCGATCCCCGTTGAATATCCGGCGAAGCGGACACCCGTACCTCGCCCGGTGCGCACGCACGCGGCGCCCAGGCGAGGCGCGAATGGCAAGCGCGCGTCCAAACGCGATCCGATGCGCGCACCGCGCAAAACGGGAGCGCATCACATGCGCTGAATTCGCGCCGGACGCCGGCCGCGCGCAATCGCCCGACATTCTGTATCTTGCGCCTTGCACCGGCTCAGCCGTCAGCCACCGCTGCCAGCGTCGTTCCGGTCTCATCGCTGCAATGGTGCGGAGGCACTGCCGGGCTGGCGCAGAAAGCGCGGCCTGGGCTTGAAATCGGCGACATGGATGTTGTCGGGGAATTCGCATGAGCAAGGTTCACATCGGGTGCGGGGCCGGATTTGCGGGGGATCGGTTTGATGCCGCGGTGCCGGTCGTCGCTGCCCTTGCGCAAGCGCAAGGCGCACGATTCCTGATTTATGAAGTGCTTGCGGAGCGCACGCTGGCCATCGCGCAGCGCATCAAGCGCGCGAACCCCGAGCAGGGGTACTCGCCTTTTCTCGACGTGTATCTGCCCCTGGTACTCGCCGACTGTCACCGCCTTGGTATCCGCATCGTCACGAACATGGGGGCTGCCCATCCGCTCGGTGCGGCCCGCCGTGTTCATGCGCTCGCGCGGGAACTCGGCATCAAGGGCCTCAAAATCGCGGCCGTCACCGGCGACGACTTGCTGGGATGCATGACGCAGGAGCAGCTTCGCAGCGTGCCCATCATCGAAGGTATTGCGCTCGGCGATCGCAACATCGTGGCCGCAAATGCCTATCTGGGCGCCCGACCCATCGCCGACGCGCTCGCCACCGGGGCGCATCTCGTGCTGGTGGGCCGCACGACGGATGCCGCACTGTCGCTCGGTCCGCTGATGCATGTGCATGGCTGGGGATGCGGCGATCTGGACCGTCTTGCGCAAGGTACGGTGTGCGGGCATTTGCTCGAATGCGGCGCACAGGTCAGCGGAGCTTACTTTGCCGACCCGGGTTTCAAGAACGTGCCCGATCTGGCCGGCGTGGGGTTTCCGATCGCGGAAATAGACGCGGACGGCGCGCTGCATATAACCAAGCCCCCAGGCACTGGCGGTCTGGTAAGCAGGGCTACCGTCATCGAGCAGTTGCTCTACGAAGTGCACGATCCGCATAACTATCTGACACCAGACGTGGTGCTGGATATCGGTGACGTCGAAGTGGAGCAAACCGCTGCGGACTGTGTGCAGGTGCGCGGTGCGCGCGGGAAACCGCCGCCGGCAACGCTCAAGGCGACCGTGTGCGTCGATGCCGGCTGGTTGGGCGAGGGTGAGATATCCTACGCCGGGCCCAATGCCCTGGCCCGTGCGGAGTTGGCCGCGCAGGTAGTCAAATCGCGCTGCCAGGCCATCGGCATCCGTGAACCCGTGCGCGTAGAAGTTCTCGGCACGCAGGCGATCTTTGACAGTGACGCGAGGGGCCGCCGGTCGCGAGTTCAGGCCAACCTGGCTGGCGAATATCGCATGCGCGCCGCCGTGCGTTCGGGCATGCGCAAAGTGGCGCAACAGGTGTCAGACGAAGTCTTGAGCCTGTACTGTTCCGGCCCCGCGGGTGGCGCCGGTGTGCGACAGCATGTGAACCTGCAGGTCAGCACGGCTTCGATCCTGATCGATCGCGCGCTCGTCTCGCCAAAGGTCGAGATCGTGGAGGCTGCATGAACGCGGTCGAAGTGCCGTTGCATGCCGTGGCCCATGCCCGCGCAGGCGACAAGGGCAACAGGTCCAACATCAGTATCATTCCCTACCGGGCGGAGGCGTTTTCGCTGCTTGTCGAACAGGTCACCGAACAGCGCGTGCTGGCGGTGTTCGCGCACCGCGGCGTTACCGGCGTGACGCGTTATGTGCTGCCGAAACTGCGGGCGATGAATTTCGTCATCGATCATGCGCTCGAAGGTGGCGTGAATTCCAGCCTGGGCCTGGATGGTCATGGCAAGGCTTTGTCGTTCCTGGTATTGGGCGATATCACGGTGCGCGTGCCGGTGGACTTGATACCACACGATTCGCCCTACAGGCAGGATGTGGCGACTTAATCCGTTACGCAATTTCCGGAAACGCTCAACAGAATGTTCAGTCCGCCCACCGACGTGCAAACCACCGTGTTTGCGCGCCTTCCCGACGAACTCAAATCCGCAGGGCCCGACAACGAGTGGGTCGCGCGCCAGCCGCTTGGCGCGCCCGCGGGCTCGCTGCTCGAGGGGCCTTCGTTTGATCGAGACGGCAATCTCTGGTGCGTCGACATCCAGAACGGGCGCATTTTCAAGGTCTCGCGCGACGGCGTATTCAACGTGGTCGCCCAATACGACGGCTGGCCCAACGGACTGAAGTTCCATCGCGACGGACGCGTGTTCATTGCGGATTACAAGCATGGGATCATGCTGCTCGATCCAGTGAACGGGAAAGTTACGCCTTTTCTGGTCGAGGCGAAGGGAACCCCGTTCAGGGGCGTCAACGATCTTTTTTTCGCTGCCAACGGTGATCTCTACTTCACCGACCAGGGCCTGACCGGATTGCACGATCCGAGCGGGCGATTGTTCAGACTGACTCCACGCCACGAACTGACTTGCCTGCTCGACAACATTCCGAGCCCCAACGGCCTCGTCATGAACCGCGAAGAGACGCAGATATTCGTAGCGGTGACCCGCGGCAACTGCGTGTGGCGGGTGCCGTTCGTGCGCGACGGCAGTATTGCCAAGGTGGGACTTTACGTTCAACTTTCAGGCGGCGGCGGGCCGGACGGCCTGGCGCTGGACGACGCCGGCGGGTTGCTCGTTGCGCACGTCGGCATGGGCGCGGTATGGACGTTCAACGCAGTTGGCGAGCCGGTTCACAGGATCAGATCCTGCATGGCGGCCTTTACCACGAACATCGCCTTTGGCTGGCCGGATCGTGATGCGCTGTACATCACGGAATCCTCGAGCGCATCTATACTCAAAGCGCAACTGAGCGTACGCGGCAAGCTGATGTATTCGCACACCTGAAATCTGCGCCCGTGCGCAGTCATGCCGTCGCCTCGAGCACGGTGCCGGCGCCGGTTTCGAATTGCGATGCGTCGAGCGTAGGCAGATGCACCAATGGCGCACTTGCGAGGCCGGCATAGTTGTTTTTCATCGAGCGCAGGTAGGCCGGATCGTAATGAGTCACAAGCAAGTCGGCGACCAGGCTTTCCCACTCTCCGCTATCGATTTGCCTGACCCAGCGCTGCACCGTCTGCGTCGAATGCAGCGCTGTGAGGCGCGACAGCTGCGCCTTGAGCCACGCCGGATAGGTAAGGAAATGCCGATATTCCTCGATCAGAAAACGCACGCGCTCCGGCAGCGGGGAGTCGATACGGACGCAGCGCGACTTGCGCATGCATCCCAGCAGAGCGTCCGGGACCCGCAGCGTCCCGATCTTGCGGCTTTCCGCCTCAATGAACAGCGGTTGCGCTGTATCGCAGTTGCGAAGGGCGTCCCACAACAGGCTCTCGAACATTCTCTGGGTAGGCTGCGCTTCACCCGGCAGGTCGCCGAGTACCGACCCGCGATGGCGAGCGAGTGCTTCGAGATCCAGTACCTGCGCGCCGCGCGCGGCAAGTGCGCCCAGCAGCCGGCTCTTGCCGCTGCCGGTGGGACCGCAGACCACACGAAAGTTGAGACGGGTCGGCAAATCGTGAAGTTGTCCAAGCATGGTGCGCCGGTAATTCTGGTACCCCCCCTGCAGGGATGCCGCGCGCCAGCCTACTTCGCGCAGGATGTGCGTCATCGAGCCTGAACGTTTGCCGCCGCGCCAGCAATAGACCAGGGGCTTCCAGTCCTGGCTGCGCCCCGCGAAATGCGCATCGAGGTGCCGGGCTACGTTCTTTGCCACCAGTGCTGCGCCGAGTTTGCGGGCTTCAAAAGCCGAGATCTGTTTGTATGTGGTGCCGACCAGGGCGCGTTCTTCATTGCTCAGCACGGGGCAATTGATGGCGCCGGGGACATGATCCAAAGCGTATTCCGCCGGCGAACGCACATCGACGACTTCATCGAAGTCATCGAGTTTGTCCAGACCGACGCTGTTTTCGTGTCGCACGGGTGTGTAATCGATATGGCAGTGCAGTATTCTAAGCGAGCTGTCGCGAAGGGCCGAAACTGCCGGGTCGGCGTCGCGGCCCGCCGGCAAAGAGGATGGCCATGCAAACGTTGTACGATTTTTCCGCCAGGACGCTACAGGGGCAGACCCTGCCGATGGGCAACTTGCGCGGCAAAGTGGTGCTGGTAGTGAATACTGCAAGCCGCTGCAGTTTCACACCCCAATATGCCGACCTGCAAACCGTCCATGAGCTTTATCACGGCCGCGGACTCGAAGTGCTGGCCTTTCCCTGCAATCAGTTCGGTAGACAGGAACCCGGCTCCGCAGCGGATATTGCCGGGTTCTGCCGCACGAATTACGGCGTGTCCTTCCGTATATTCGAGAAAATCGACGTCAATGGTCCAGCGGCCCATCCACTGTTCAAGTGGCTGACACGCGCAGCGCCGGGTTTTCTGGGCACTCGACGGATAAAGTGGAACTTCACGAAATTTCTGATCGGCCCTGATGGACGCGTGTTCAAGCGCTACGGCTCCTGGACAAAGCCCCAGGATATCGCTGGCGACGTCGAGCGGCTGCTGCCGTGAGTTGCGTGCCGCCTCCCGCGAGCCCTGCGCGTGTGAGTTGCGAAACGTGCAAAGCGTGCTGCTGCAAGCTCGAAGTCATTCTCCTGGAGGGTGACGATCCGCCAGCGGAGTTCATTACAATCGACCGGTGGGGCGGGCACGTCATGAAGCGCCTCGCCGATGGCTGGTGTGCCGCCGTGGACAGGAGCACCATGTTGTGCCGCATCTACGAACGCCGCCCAAACGTCTGCCGGGAGTTCGCGGTCGGCGGAAACGAGTGCCTGTCAGAGCGTATGTCGCTCGACCGAAATTAGCGTCGGGGTTGTCCAACGAACTGCGCAAGGCATGTCAGTATGTCCATGCCCGATTGTAAAAAATGCACATCTTGCCTGCGTTCGTCCAGATTGACGGTGCCGCTTGATCCGTCGCCAGGTGCTGCGCGGCTCGAATCAGTGAAAAATCCAGGGGCACGTCCCTTGCTTAGCCTTCCCGCTTGTAGCGCGCATGGCGATATCGGAAGAAGTCCGGTATCGCGTGACGTACGGAGGACGAATTCCAATGTAAGGAAAGGGAAATCATGCTGAAATGGGCCGCCATATTTTTTGTGATATCGCTGATTGCCGGCTTTTTCGGCTTTACCGATGTGGCAGCGGGTACGAAGAAAATTGCGAAAGTACTGTTTTTCATCGCGCTGACCATCTTCCTGATCGTGCTCATCTTTGGCGTGTTTCTCGGCGTGCTCATATTTTAGCGGCGCAGCCCGCATCGGCGCTCGAGGCACGTTCAATTGCCGAATTGCGCCTTGAGATTGACTGACGTGCCGCTGGGTCGCGTATTCGCCTTTAGATTGGATCTCATGAACTCCAGCGCGCTTTTCAGCCGGCGCTCGGAGCGCGATGCGACGCAATTGGCGGGCACCCACAGATCGAACCGGCGCATGTGCGCATCCTGCGCGGTAAACAGCACGCAGATGTCGGCTTCGAGCCCCGCCAGGATCAGCCTGCACACCCCCAGTTCCTGTAGAAGAAACTCCAGGGGCGTCCCATAAAACGCCGAATGCATCGGCTTGAGGATTGAATAATCCGCTGAGTCCGGTCGAAGAATCTCTGCCAGTGCCCGCGGGGAGCCCGACTGCGCCGAGCAACGACGCACCAGGGACGGAAAGTCGGATCGCCAGTCACCAAAATTATCGTTGGCATAGATCACCGGGAATTGCTGCGTTCTAGCCCGGCGCTTCAGAATCGCTGCGTTGCGCGCGGCGCGGACCGCGCGCGGTCCCAGGCTGGCCGTGCCCGGCAATAAATTGATGAAATCGATCATCACCAATGCTGTCTGTGTCGGCTTCTTGTTGCGTGTCTGCATGGGACCTCTCCAGCTCATCGGCAAAAACCTGATCAAGCAATCGATATACCCAAGGGCGGCCGGCGCCTGCGGCAAACGGCAGACCATAGCGCCATGCCCTGACAACAACGTTGCCGCGTGCCTCGTCAGAGGACGGTCGAGTGGTCCCGAGCAGCGTAGCGTTTGAGTCCGATCGCGGATTGAACGACAATCGAGGCCTCGAACGGATCGCGCGCTCCCGCATGGCAAATACCCCAGGCTCCGACGAGGTCATCGCTCAAACCCGTATCTGGCTCGAACGAGCCGTGATCGGACTGAACCTGTGTCCCTTCGCCAAGTCCGTTTATGCGCAGGAGCGAATCCGTTACGTGGTCAGCGCGGCGCGTGCGCAGCGGCCTTTATTGGCTGATTTGATGTCGGAGTTGCAAGCCCTCGACGCCGCGGATCCGGTGCGATGCGAGACCACTTTGTTGATTCATCCGCATGTGCTGGAGGATTTCGCGGACTACAACGATTTTCTGACGCAAGCCGAAGACGCCGTCGCCGAGCTTGGGCTCGCGGGCATCCTGCAGATTGCGAGTTTCCATCCTGCCTATCAGTTCGAGGATGCGGGTCCGGACGACATCGAGAATTATACGAATCGCTCACCCTATCCCATGCTGCATCTGCTGCGAGAATCAAGCGTGGAGCGGGCTGTCACTACGTTTCCGGATACGACTGCAATCTATCGCAACAATATCCGGACGATGCACCGGCTCGGCCGCGATGGCTGGCGTCGCCTCTGGTCGGCGGAAACCGGGAACGACGGCAATTCGGCGGCCTCGAAAAGCGACACGGAACGCTAGTTTCCTTGATTGCAGCGCGTTTTTTGCGGGCTGCCGCGCGCGGCCGTTCATGCTGCAAGGGGCTTTCGGTGAGCTCCGAGTCGTGGTTTGGGATACTGCACCAGCTTCGAGGCCCGGCGCTCGAATGCATCCTTGCGCGCGAGCAGTCTTATTTGCTGTTTGGAGATCAGAGGATAGTGCCGCGCTTTCGCAAGGCGTGCGTGAACGTCCTCACAGGCCTGTTCGCTCGTTATCCAGAGCAATGGATCGACGGTTCGCATATCCAGAGGTCGCGAGTAACTTCTAAGCGTCTTCAGATGTTTCTTGTTGAAGTACTCATGGAAGTACGACATCGCCAATTCGCGCAGCGTCCGGTAGACCGGGTCGCGATAGCGCAAAGCTGCACCGTTTGTTTTGGATATTGCCCCCCACGCACCCTTGCAGTGGAACACGGCGATTACGTGCGGAAAATCGCCGAGCTCGCAATCCAGGTGCACCAGCAGCGGCGGCTTGCCATGAACCCAGAGCGCGCAGGCGGCCAGGAATGCGCCTTCGATGCAGTGGGCGCGGCGCTGGCGTAAGACTTCTCGCACCGACAGGATGGTCTCTCCGGTCAACTCGTGATTGATCGGTATAGCGTTGAGGAATGCCTGGATCTTGCAGGGGGAATCGAGCTTGCGCAACGTGCCGTATTCCCGCGGCGACAGTCCCAGGGATTTGCGGTCGGCAGTGCGCTTGGGAACCATTGGCCTTGGCGGGGAATGCATCGGAAGCAACGCGATCAAGCCAGCCGGGCCCGCCGGCTGGACGCTGCGTAATACTATAACTGCGTATTGAACATCGTCAGCGCTTTCTGCCAGACTTTTTGCGACCAGGGCCGATCCAGCCACTCTTCATAGGTGACGCGGCGGGAGTGCTTCAGGTCTTCGTTGAAGTTGGCCACCTGCCGTCGCGCAAACTCGGCGTCATAAACGTTCAGGTTGGCCTCGTCATTGAGCCGAAACGACCGGCTGTCGAAGTTCGTCGAGCCCACCGAGGTCCAGAGTTCGTCGATTACCAGGACCTTGCAGTGATACATGGTCGGCTGATACTCGTACATCTGCGCGCCGTGCTGCAGCAACTCTCCCCAGTCCGCGCGCGACGCATCGCTCACGACGATCGCGTCCGTGTGCGGTCCGGGCACGATGATGCGGATTCTTACCCCGCGGCGAAGCGCGGCGACGAGGGTATCTCGCGCAATATCGTCCGGTACGAAATACGCCATCGAGATATCGATGGTTTTGCTGGCAGCCGCGATCGATAACAGATACATCAGGTGCATGCTCTCGGCTCCACCTTCGCTGGAGCTTTGGAAAACCTGCGCGAGCTTCGTGCCGGCGGGCGTCAGCGTTGGAAAATAGTTCGCCGTATGCAGGACCTTGCCGGTGATCTTGGTCCAGTTGTCGGTAAATGCGGCTTGCATCTGCGCGACCACCGGTCCTTCCACGCGATAGTGAGTATCGCGCCAATGTTCGGGGTCCTGGGCATGGCCATTCCACTTGTCCGCGATGCCCACGCCGCCGGTGAACCCGATCCTGCCGTCGACGACGAGCAGTTTGCGGTGCGTGCGATTGTTGAGGCGGTTCAGCGTGTACCAGCGCGGTGGATGATAGCGTCCGACCTCGACACCGGCTGCGCGCAACTCGTCCAGCGCCGCTTCATCCATTTTCTGGCTGCCGACCCAGTCCAGAATGACATGCACCTTTACGCCGCTGCGAGCGCGCTCCGCCAACGCGTCCGCGAACTCGCGCCCGATGTTGCCGGACCAGTAGATATATGTTTCGAACGTGATGGTTCTCTGTGCCGAGCGGATTGCCTTGAGCATCGCCGGGAATATTTCATCACCGTTGAGCAGGGTTTCCACCCGGTTGCCGTCCACCAGCGCGGGACCCAGCAGTACGCCCATCGAGCGCAGGAATTGCGGATGCGCAACGCCGTAGTGATGGTCGAGCTGCTTCTTTACTTCTTTCTCGCCGGCGGTGAAGTTCATCACGACCAGCGTGGCGAATATCGCTCCTACGACAAGCAAGGCAACGAGGGCAGGGCGCAATTTCTCAACACCACAGGTGACGATGACGATGGCAAATTTGACGCGACCAGGACTGGTCAAGTTCCTCTGCGATGGGCTCTGTTCCGATTACCCTGCCAATCAGCTTACGGAAGGACAGTTTTACGTAACAGGCGATTCCCCGGATCGCGCCCGACCGAGATCGAAGCCCTCGGCCGCGGCCTGCTGGTCACGGTAACATCACCACTCTTCGCTTTCTGCCGGAGCAAAGCATGACGTTCGAAACCAAACGGCTTCCCCGGGACCCGGACCTCATCGCGCCCGACGGGTCGGACGTGCGCGTGTTGCTCGCAACGTCGCGCGGCGGCATGGCGCATTTCGAGCTCGCGCCCGGTCACGCATCGCTGGCGATTCGCCACCGTAGCGTCGATGAAATCTGGTTCGTGTTATCGGGGTCTGGCGAAATGTGGCGACGTAGCGACGCACGCGAAGAGATCGTGGCGCTGGCGCCGGGGGTGTGTGTATCGATTCCCGTGGGCACGCACTTCCAGTTCCGCGCATCGGCCGGGGCCCCGCTCTCGGCAGTTGGTGTGAGCATGCCGCCGTGGCCTGGCCCGCAGGAAGCGGTGCCGGTGACGGGGAAATGGCCCTCACAAACTCGCTGAAGGCGTCGCGCGCGTAATTTGCGCTGCTCTCCGTAACATCAGGCGGGGGCCGGGTGCGCCGCGAAATCGACCAGCACCGGCTGGTGGTCCGAAGCCTGGGTGTGGCCGTCGATTGCGACATTGCGCACACGCGATGCAAGGTCTGCGCTGACGAAAACAAAATCGCAGCACAGAGGCGTCTTCGCCCAGCTGCTCTCGAATATTCCGGCGCTGGGCGGATGTGCTTCGCCGGGATGCGCGATGGTCCAGGCATCGGCGAAGCCCGGGACAGCGGAAGCATCGAAGCGCTCGAGAATGCGTCGATACTCGGGAGCGCCCGGTTCGCAGTTGAAATCACCCGCAAGTATTGCGGATGCCGGCCTCGGCCGGGCGCGAAACGGCTCTTCGGCGGTCGCGCCAGGATGAGCGAGCGCGCCCCTGGCGCAGGCTTCCTCGTGCAGCGCGCGCAACGCAGTTGCTTGCGCGAGGCGTTGCGCTGCCGAGTAATACTCCAGATGCGTCGTGACGATCCGGACCGGTCCCCACGATGCTTCGATCACCGCTTCGACCGCGATGCGCTGCATGCTCTTTGCGGACGCATCAGCCGGCCACGGCAACAAATGGCGATACACCTGAAGGACCGGGAGGCGCGAGAATACGAGATTGCCGAACAGGCTGCGCCCGCCCCGGCCGTCATCTACGTCAGTCGCGGCGCCGAAGTGCGCGGTGTATCCGGGAAGGGCATCCGAGAGTTCGCGCACCTGATCCCCAACTGG
>CBDDRM010000183.1:0-9579 GCA_965233135.1 uncultured bacterium
GCGCCGATCTGCATCGGGATCAGCCAGTTCGCGAAGCCCACAAAGGCGGGCATGATCGCGCCGAACACCATGATCAGCCCATGCAGCGTGGTCATCTGGTTGAACAATTCGGGTTCCACGACCTGCATGCCGGGCATGAACAGTTCGGCGCGAATCACCATCGCCATGACGCCGCCGGTCAGGAACATGACGAAGCTGAACCACAGGTACATCGTGCCGATATCCTTGTGGTTCGTCGTCTTGACCCAGCGCATGATGCCCCCGGGGTGGTAACCGTGCCCGTCGTGGGCATGATCGTGGTCGTGTTCGTGGCCGATGACTGCGCTCATGGTTGCTTTCTCCTCGATATCCTTGCGAATGATTCTGGCGGTGGGTCCGGCTGGATCGGTCGTTACTTTGCGGCTTTGACCATGTAGTCGACCGCAGCCACCACGTCTGCGTCTGGCAGATTGGTCATGCCACCCTTGGGGGGCATGGCGTTCTTGCCCTTCAGGGCAGAGGCATGCAGCGTATCCATGCCGGTCGCGATGCGCGGAGCCCATGCAGCCTTGTCTCCAAGCTTGGGCGCGCCCGCCACACCCGCGGCGTGACACACCGCACAGTTGTTGTCATACGTTGTTTTGCCGTTTGCCGCGCCTCCCGCAGCAGGTCCGGTCGCGGCGGCGACTGGCGCGGCAACACCAGCTGTCGTTCCAGCCGGCGCGGCCGCGCTCTTCTGCTTGCCTGCCCAGGCTGCAAAGGCCTCGGGTTCAACGGCCTCGACGACAATGGGCATGAAAGCATGCTCCTTGCCGCACAATTCGGCGCATTGTCCGCGGTAGGTACCGGCCTTTTCGACCTTGAACCAGGCATCGCGGATGAAGCCTGGGACGGCATCCTGCTTCACGCCGAATGCCGGGACGTACCAGGCGTGCAACACATCGTTGGCGGTGATCAGCACGCGCACTTTCTTGCCGACCGGCACGACCAGCGGGTTGTCCACTTCCAGCAGATAGTTCTCGCCTTTCGGAGCGTCACCGTAGATCTGGTTGTAGGGCGTGGCGAGAACGCTATAGAGCTGAACCCCGTCGGCTACGCCCGAAAGATCGCCCTCGCCCTTCAGGTATTCGTATCCCCACTTCCACTGGTACCCGGTGACCTTGATGGTCATGTCTGGAGCGGAGGTATCGCGCATCGCCAGCACGCTTTTCGTGGCGGGCCATGCCATGCCGATCAGGATGAAAAACGGGATCACGGTCCAGAGTATCTCGACCGTGGTGTTCTCGTGGAAATGGGCCGCTTTGTGACCAATGGACTTGCGGTGCTTGATCACCGAATAGAACATCGCCCCGAAAACGCCGACGAAAATGATCAGGCAAATGACCAGAACGATGGTGTGCAGATCGTACATCTCGCGGGCCACGGAGGTCTGCGGCTCCTGGAGATTCCACTTGGCCTTGTCCTGCGCCCAGCACAGGGCCGGGACCAGCATCGTCAACCCACCCACGCCAATTTTATAAACCAACGTCTTGATCATGCTTCCCCCAAACGAGTGCCTGTATTAACGGATTTTCAGGTGTTCTTTCAGTCGTGCCGCCAACGCGGCGCGCTGCGCACCCGTAAGGTTACTGCCGAACTCCACTTCCTTGCCGTGCGATCTGAGCACCAAACGGCCGCGCGACGCGCCGTGAGCTTCGGTCAACACCATCTGGACCCAGTGACGATTAAATTCGCAGGTCTCGGTCTGAGCCTTGAACTGGCGCTCGATCACAATCCTGTCGTCGAAAATGGTAATGCACTCGTAGTCGCCGGCCCGCTGTTCCACGTATCGAAATGCCAGGATCACCACGAGGATGTCCAGACCCGCAAACGGAAGAATCAGCCACGCGCCTTGAAACGCGAACCCCAATGCAATCGCGAGAATTACTACCGCAAGGGAGCCGAGAACGAGGAACCTGCCACCCGATGAAAGGGAATTGTTGCGTCTTGCAACAAAAGTGAAGACGGCTTTGCTCTCAACCGCGTTTGCGTTCATTTGCCGTCATGCCGAATCCCGTTCACTTTGCATGGTCCTTGCAATCCGCCGACCGACGCAAATTCCTCCCTTTTTAGCGCGGCGATTGTCGCATAAGGCCTATGGCATGGCAACAATTCGCCCCGGCGAACGCCGCCCCGCAATCGTCTTTCTATAACGCAGCCAGAACCGGGCGCATCGCCGCGATGGCACCGTCCGCGCTCACCCCGAACGGAATGACCGCCAGCAGGGGTGCCGGGAGCCGTTGACGAAGCGTATCGATGTTTTCCTGCCGATAAGGCATCGCAGGATCGATCTGATTCGCGACCCACCCAGCAAAGGGTAAGCCGCGGCTGACGATGGCCTCCGCGGTCAGCAACGCATGATTCAGGCAGCCTAGCCGCAGCCCGACGACCAGCAGCACTGGAATGTCGAGCACGCGTGCCAGATCGGCGAAGTCCTCAGTGTCGTCCAGCGGTACCAGCAAGCCGCCCGCCCCCTCCACCACGACACGATCAGCCAGCCTCGTCAACGCCACATAGTTCTCGCGGATAAGCTGAAGATCGATCACGACGCCCGCCGCGCGGGCCGCAATGTGCGGCGCGATGGCGGGCTCAAAACAATAAGGGTTGACCAGGTCGAGCGGAGCGCGCACGTTTGAAGCTGCATTGAGCGCTGCCACGTCTTCGTTCGCGCGATCCTGGGCAACCGCGTTGCAACCGCTTGCCACCGGTTTCATGCCGGCAGCCCTGAGGCCCGAACCGGCGAACGCACGCAACAAGGCGCCCGCGACCAGCGTTTTACCTGCGCCGGTGTCTGTACCGGTTACGAATACTCCGGTGCCGCGGGTCGCAGAGGGGCCGGCGCTCATGCGGACATGCTCAGCGCCGCTTGATCTCGATTACCGGGCGGCCGTCATGCCCGGTGCGCGGCATGCGTTTCCACGCGTGGCCGTAGATGACTTCAAAGGTTGCCGGCAAGCGCCCCTGCTGTCGGAAGGCTTCGTAGCGCGCCTCGATCTCCTGCAGCACACCGCGACCGGTCAGTCCGCGATTGCGCCCGATGGCGACGTTATGCGCACCGATGGCCTTCAATTCGCGCATCAAGGTCCTTACGTCGGGATAAGTCAGCGTCAGATATTCCATGTCCATCACCGGGTCGGCATAGCCTGCACCGACCATCATGTCGCCGATATCGTGCATATCGATGAAGCGGTTGACATGGATCTTGCCGTCCGCGGCGCTCGCTATGCGCAACTCCTTGAGCGTGTCAGGGCCGAATGTTGTGAACATCAACAGACCGCCCGGGCGCAGTGCGCGATGACATTCGGCAAAAACGCCCGGCAGATCGTCTGCCCACTGGAAGGCGAGGCTCGACCAGACCATGTCTACGCTTTCCGGACGGATCGGCAACCGGCCGTTATCGCCGCAAATGAACACCTGTCGGCTCAGGCCGAGCCAGCTTTTCCAGCGTGCGATGCGCGTGCGGGATTTCTGCAACATGGCCGGCGCGATGTCGAGCGCAACCAGCATTGCCTGCGGGTAGCGCCGGTGCAGCGATTGCAATGCGAACCCGGTACCGCAGCCGGCATCGACGATGACCTTCGGGGCGAGTTTCATCAGATCCAGTCGCTCGAGCGCGCGCGAGCCCACTTCGCGCTGCAGAACGGCGGCGTTGTCGTAGGTCGTCGCGGCCTTGTCAAACGAGCGGCGCAGCTGATGCTTGTCAGGCAGCGTCAGATCGCTCATGACAGTGAAGCTTCGGTTTGCTCCAGCGCTTCGATGAGCCGATCCACATCCGCCTCGGTATGCGCCGCGGAAAAAGAAATGCGCAGCCGTGCGCTACCCTTCGGCACGGTAGGCGGCCGAATGGCGGGAACCAGAATCCCTCGATTGGCCAGGGCACCACTCAAGCCGACTGTTTCCGCGTTGTCGCCAACCAGTAGCGGCTGGATCGGCGTTTGCGATGATTGCAGCCGCCATTTGCGCAGCGCCACCCCGCGTTGCAGCCGCGCAGATGATTCGGCCAGGCGTTGGCGGCGCCAGTCTTCGGACTGAATGATCTGCAGACTACGTAACAGGGCCGCCGCCAGCAAAGGTGGTGATGCAGTGGTATAGATATAGGTCCGCGCCGTCTGGATCAACATTTCGATGAGCTGCTCGCTGCCGGCGACGAACGCGCCCGACACGCCAGCCGCCTTGCCGAGCGTTCCCATGTAAGCGACGCGAGGCGAATCAAGTGCGAAGTGATTCAACGCACCGCGGCCGTGTTCCCCGAGTACCCCGAAACCGTGCGCATCGTCGATCACGAGCCAGGCCCCGTGACGTTTACAGAGGCCCTCAATCTGCGCCAGCGGGGCGACATCTCCGTCCATGCTGAAAACGCTGTCGGATATGACCACTTTCTCCGAGGCGTCGCAGCGCTGCAACAGCGACTCCAGCGATGCCAGGTCGCAATGGGAATAACGTCTGAATTTTGCGCGCGACAACAGCATCGCATCGTTCAAGGACGCATGGTTCAGGCGGTCGGCAAATACCTCGGTGGACCGGCGCGCAAGTGCGCTCAATGTGGCGAGGTTGGCAAGATAGCCGCTGGAAAATAACAGTGCACGGGGCGTGCCCACGAATGCCGCGAGCGCGCGCTCCAGCTCGTCATGGGCGCGATGATGTCCGCTGACGAGGTGCGAGGCGCCAGCGCCCACACCGTAGCGACTTATCGATTCGGTGGCGGCGGCCGCGATTCGTTCGTCTGCAGCCAGGCCCAGGTAATCATTGCTGCAGAACGACAGGTATTCGCGACCATCGACCCGAACATGCGCGCCTTGCGCGGAGTCGAGCAGGGAGCGACGGCGACGCAGTCCTTGCCTCTCGAGATCGGCAAGCTCAGCCACAAAGTCTCGCATGGCGGTCGAGGTTCGGAAGCCGGTCTGGCGAGTCCCGGATTGCGGCGTCAGCTTGTTCCGCTGTGCTCGCGTTTGTCCATGGGCGTGATGCCTAACCTTTCAAACAGTTGCCGATCCCGGTCGGCAACGGGGTTGGACGTGGTCAGCAGCTTTTCGCCATAGAAAATGGAATTCGCGCCCGCCAGAAAACACAGTGCCTGCATCTCTTCCGACATGGTTTCGCGGCCAGCCGACAATCGCACCATGGCACGAGGCATGGTGATTCGCGCGGCCGCAATGGTGCGTATGAATTCGAACGGATCCAGCTCCGGCGTGCCGTGCAGCGGCGTTCCCTCGACCTGTACCAGATTGTTGATGGGCACGCTTTCCGGATACGGCGAAAGATTGGCCAGTTCGGCAATCAGTGCCGCGCGATTGGCACGTGTTTCTCCCATCCCGATGATGCCGCCGCAACAGACATTGATGCCCGCAGTCCGCACTTTGTTCAAGGTATCCAGGCGGTCGCCCTGGTCCCGCGTGGTAATGATATCGCCGTACAGGGCGGGGTCCGTGTCAAGATTGTGGTTGTAGTAATCGAGTCCTGCGTCCCTGAGCTGCTCGGCCTGGCCGGCTTTGAGCATGCCGAGCGTCGCGCAGGTTTCCAGACCCAGCGCCTTGACTTCGCGCACCATGCGTGCCACTTGTTCGAGTTCCCTTTGCTTCGGGCCGCGCCACGCGGCACCCATACAAAAGCGCGACGCCCCATTGTCCCGGGCGATGCGCGCGGCCTCCACCACGGCCTCTACGCTCATCAATGCCTCGTTTTCGACACCCGTCTGGTAACGCGCCGCCTGCGGACAATAGCCGCAATCCTCCGGACAGCCGCCGGTCTTGATGGACAGCAGCGTGGAAAGCTGCACCTCGTTGGCGGCGAAGTGTAGCCTGTGAACTTGCTGTGCCTGGAAAATCAGATCAGCGAAAGGCGCGGATAGCAGGGCCTCGACCCTTGCAACGGGCCAGGCAGGCGCCTGGAGCGTGGGTGAGGTGGGGATGCAGGTTTGCGTAGCGGGCATTTGCTTTTTTGACACACTGTTGAGGACAGACCGGATGGTCGGGGAAGAGCGCATTCGTGTCAAATTCGATCGGCATTTTTTTTGACTACTGCCTGAGCGTTGCGCGGTGGATCTTACCGCCGGTTTGCCTCTTGTGTGGCGAATCAGCCGACGGGACCGGACTGTGCAAGGGTTGCGCGGCCGCCCTGCCAAGGCTCGGCGCGTCACGCTGTCCCGTGTGCGCATTGCCCGGCGCCACCAGCGAAACCTGTGGGCGCTGCCTGCGAGAGCGCCCGCACTTCGACCGCGTGGTCGCGGCATTCGCGTACGCCTTTCCAGCCACGGCGCTGGTTCAACGCTTGAAGTACCGCAGGGAACTGGCCTGTGCTCGCCCGCTCGCGTTCGCCATGGCCGAGGCACTGGACCGGGAGCCCTATCCGGATCTGGTCATGCCGATGCCCCTGGCGCGCGCCCGGCTGGCGGAACGCGGATTCAATCAATGCGTGGAAATAGCGCGCTACATTGCGGCTGATTTTGGTTTGCGCCTGTCGACCGACGTCTGCCGGCGCACGCGAGATGCATCGCCGCAGGCCACGCTGCCGTGGAAGCTACGAACATCAAATGTGCGCAACTCGTTCGCGTGCGATCAGGATCTGCAAGGCAAATCAGTAGCCGTGATTGACGACGTGCTCACGACAGGCGCGTCGCTTAATGAGTTGGCGCGCACGCTCAAACTGCGCGGCGCGCAAACCGTGACGGGCTGGATCGTGGCACGAACGCTCGCACCCGGCGATGCGTGAGCTTACTTTCGCTTCTGCGCAGTCATCTCGCGCAACTGACGTTCGACGAACTCCTGCAATTCCGACGAAAGTTGCTTGGATGCCAGGGCGCGCTGGAAAGCATCCCGAGCTTCGGCGACCTGGTTCGAAGCACGTAACGAGATGCCCAGCCCCATCATCCAGACGCCGTTGCCCGGGAGCGTGCGCAGGGCTGTACGGTAATAATCCACCGCCTCCCGGTGCCGGCCTTCGCGCTGCAACAGCGCAGCCAGGAAAGCATAAAAGTCGGGGTCGGACTGAACATAGGGCAGTACTCCTACCATGGTATTCACCGCGGTACTGATCTCGCCGCGTTCGATTTCCAGTCGCGCCAGCACCATCGCATAGCGCGGCTGACGCGGATTCCGATCAAGCGCCTGGCGCAGCTGTTGTTCCGCTTCGCCGTTACGTCCGGTGTCCAAGAGCAATCCCAGCATGGCCTGGAAAGCAGCGCCGTGCGTTGGATCGAGCTTCAGCGCATTGCGAAACTCGATCTCCGCCGCATTGGCGCGACCCTCCTGGAGTTGCGCGACGCCCCGGCGAAAAGCAATCTCCGCGCGTTCGGCCGGGACAACTTCGCGCATCTGCTTGTCGATGGCGCCCGGCGCATCCGCCTTTGGCGTGGGCGGCGGCACTCCCGGCGGAGTACTCACAGACATATCAGGCTGATTCGCTGTTTCGAGCCTGGCTGGAGTTTCTACCCTGACTGGGACTTCGACCCTGTCGGGTACTTCGACTTTCGGTAGAGCTTCGGACTGGGACGCTGGCGCGTTGAGGACCGTCTCGGGTCCTTTGATTGCTGTTTGATTAGTATCGGTACTGGCCGATGCCTGCGGCACGGGTGGCGCCGTGGACGTGCTCGAGTCTGCCCCCGGAAGCCCGGCTGCTGTCGACGAAGTACGCGTTGGCTGCTCGTCGCGAGAGGCTTTGCGGGCGATCTGCGCTGCCCCCGGCTTCGCGGGGACCTTGTCACCGCGCGCTATCGAACGCTCAGGGGCGACCGGCTGCTCAACGCGTATCGGGGGCAGCGGAACCAGACTTAATTGATCCGACAAACGGGAAACCGGCGTGTACGCCGCTTGGGCGGGAGCGACTTCCGCGGGAGCGACTTCCGCGGATGCCGCTGCGACAGGCGCCTGCTCGACCGGCGTCGGGATCGGCTCGACCGGCTTGACGGCAAGGGGCACAGCAACTGATTGCGGCGATGGAGCAAAAGGCGCGAAATCGCTGCGGTACAGAAACACGAATACCGCTAACGCCACGATTACCAACACTCCGCCCAGCGCCACCACAATCGTCCTGACGCCGGAACGCGACGGCGCGGGAACCGCGCGCACATAAGGCGGCAGTGGCTTGAGCTCCGACTCCGAGGCGTGGCGCTTTTCAAGGTCCAGCAGAACCTGATTGATCAGACTCATCGATACAAATACCAGTAAACGGCCACCGCGGCGAGGGCCGCTGCGGTCGTGCCGGTCCAGATCACTCCGGGATACACTTTTCGCGCTGACGGTGTGTCCTTCGCCGCCATGCGCACGTGCGTTGCCGTGATGTAGTGATGGCCCTCGCCGTACGCAGCCAGCATGGATTTGTGCGCTATCACATTTATCAGGCGCGGCACGCCCCCGCTTGCGCGATAGAGCGCATCAAGCGCCGCCGCATTGAATAGCCGGTCACCCATGTAGCCCGCAATGCGCAGTCGATGTGAAATGTAATACTCCAGTTCGCGACGCGAAATGGCTGCGAGATGGTATTGAAACGTGATGCGCTGCTGCAGTTGACGCACCGACTCATCCGCCAGTTTCGCATCGAGCTCCGGCTGGCCGAACAGGACCACCTGGAACAGCTTTCTTTTTTCGGTTTCCAGATTCGATAGCAAACGCAGCGACTCCAGCGTCGCCAGGGGTACGGCCTGGGCTTCATCCAGGCAGACCACGACGCGCTTGCCCGCCTTTGCGTAGGCGAGCAGTACCTGGTTCAACGCTTTCAATAAACGTGGCTGATCGTCGTCCCGATCGAAATCCGCCCGCAACTCCTCGGCCAATGCCAACAGCAGGCCATGCGGATCGAGCAGCGGATTGGGAATATAGGCTGTTACCGTTTCGTCATCCAGCTGGGACAGGAACCGTCGGCAAAGCAACGTTTTACCGGTGCCGACCTCGCCCGTAACCTTCATGAAGCCTTCGCCGTTTGCCGCCGCGATGAGCAGCGTGTTCAGTGCCTCCTGGTGCGGGGTGCACGCGAAGGCAAAAGCAGTATCCGGGGTCAGGCCAAACGGCGCCTCGCGCAGCGCGAAATGGGTCAGGTACATCTCAGCACAGACGCCACTCCGAGCCCACGCCCTTGTCCGCGACGCGTGGCCGGCTACTGCGTTGAAGCGGGATTGGTGGGATTGGGTCGGAAGGTGGGGCGATCACTGCGTTCGTAAGCATCGATGCGTTCTTTTGAGTCCAGTATATCCTGACGCCAGGTCGTATCGTTCTCGATTACGGTCGGTTTGATCAGAATGATGAGTTCGCTCTTGGCGGTGGACCGGCTCCTGCTGCTGAACAGATTGCCCACGACGGGGAGCGTGCCGAGGCCCGGGACACCGCTGCTGTCGCGGGTCGTCGCCTCTTTCATCAAACCGCCGATGGCGACGATATTCGAGTTCGATACCCGCACGATGGTGTCGCTTTCGCTGATCGTACTCGAGGCAAGCGGCAAGCGGAAGTTGCCGGCCGTTCCAAGATCGATATTTTTTGTTTTTTCGATCACGTTGGAGACGGACGGATGAATGTGCAGGATGATCTGGTTGTTCTCGTCGATCTGAGGGGTGACGTCGAGCGCGACTCCGGA
>CBDDRM010000184.1:0-3320 GCA_965233135.1 uncultured bacterium
CCTGGCGCTTATCCTCCAGGCGATCCGCCATCGAATTGAATGTAGCGCTGATCTGGCTGATGTCGTGCAGGCTCTTTGACTCCGACCTCAAGGTCGAGTCGCCCATACCGTACCTGGAAATGACTTCGGACAATCTTTGCAGCGGTCGAGAAATGAAAGTCGCCGTGAAAACAAACAATACCAGCAGAATGACCGCGCCCAGCGAGAGGAGGAAAAAAGCCAGCCGATTCGCGTTTGCGTTGAGCGCATTGATGCTCGCCGAGAGTTCGCTCATTTGTGAACGGTTGATCTCTATCAATTGATCCGCCGCGCTCAGTGCATCGTCCACCATTTGGCTGATCCGTTTGTATTGGGCTGTTGGCGAAGCGAACCACCGGTCGAGCTCCTCCCGGCGCTGCCGATAGGCTGAGATTTTTTCCCGCAGATCCGCAAGCACCGCCGCTTCTTCCGTGCTGCCGACGAGACCACCCATCGTGTCCAGCAGATGGTCCATCTCAGCCAGCTGCCGGTGTCTGTCCGCGGCTCGATACGGAGCATTGGCAAGCGAATTAAGAAAGGCGTTTCTGTTTTGCACCAGTAACCGCGATTTCAGTTCCTGGGCAACTCGTATACTCTCGCCCGCTGTTGTAAGGGCCTGTGCGCCCTGATCCAGCAGATGGGTAATTCGCATCAGCGAAATCGCCCAAATGGCGAACAGAGACAGTACCAGGAGCGCGGAGATTGCCGTGGCTGACTTGGTTTTCATTGGTTATCCGGAAAGCAAACGACTGAACCGAGAAACATCCCAGATCCAGACGCGGGATCGTATGCACTCGGGTGGCAGACAACCGCGAAAGTTGCACGTTCATCGAGTCAGGCCGGGTCGGCACCGGGCAGCAACAGGCTTGCTTGACGAGCGTTCTCGGAGGAATATTCTATCCGCATCCGCGCGAGGGATCAGGTCAAGCGCGCCATGCAATCTTCGATAGAGGCAGGAGCATGGCTGACCAACCGTTGCACGCAAACGATCAAGCGAGCGCGTTGTACTGGCCGTCGGCTACAGGAGGATCGCGAATGAGGACGTTCTTCGTCGGACTGCTCGTGGCAGGGTTGAGCGGAGTTTCCGCGCCGATCTTTGCCCAACAATCACCGACTTCCCCCGAGGCAAAGCAGATCGAGTCGCTCGTCGATAAAGCGGCCGCGCGTCTCGAGCGGGACGGCAAGGCTGCGTTCGCGGAATTCCGCAAGCGGGGCAGCGAGTGGTTCGGCAAGGAAACTTATCTGTTCGCCTACGATATCAACCTGAATGTGCTGCTCAACCCCGCCTTCCCGGAACGGGAAGGAACGAATACGAGAGGCCAGAAGGATATCAATGGCAAGCTGTTCCACGACGCGTTTGTCGAAACTGTCCAGTCGAGGGGCGTGGGCTGGGTGGACTACATGTTTCCCAAGCCGGGCGAGACTGAACCGACCCGCAAATGGAGCTATGTCAGAGCCGTGACGATAGACGGCATGCCCGCCATTGTCGGAGCGGGGTTTTATCCGGAATAGCGGCCCGGGCGCTTCCGTCGTTGGGATCTGTCGACCCCTGCGAAGCCGGCGACTGTTTGGCCAGGCGGACTCACGCAAGCCCGAACAATGCGCCCACGGCAGTCGTCGCTCCCATGGCCAGTGCGCCCCAGAATGCAACGCGCAACGCGCCCACCATCATCCCCGCGCCGCCGACCCGTGCCGCGAGCATACCCAGCAGAGCGAGAAAAAAAAGCGATGACCCCGCAACCAGCGGAATGAGGTTTTCCAGCGACGTCAACGCCGTGACAGCGAGCGGTAATACGGCCCCGGCTGCGAAGCTCAACGCAGAGGCCAGGGCCGCCTGGAGGGGACGCGCCCGCAAAGTATCGGTTATGCCCAATTCATCGCGGGCATGCGCCCCAAGAGCGTCGTGCGCCATGAGCTGGTTCGCGACCTGGTTTGCCAACACCGGATCGAGTCCCCGGCCGACATAGATAGCCGCCAGTTCGCGGCGCTCCCCCGGGTCGTCGGTTTGCAGTTCCTTGCGTTCCTTGTCGAGATCGGCCTTCTCGGTGTCTGCCTGCGAGTGCACGGAAACATATTCGCCCGCGGCCATGGACATGGCGCCCGCCACGAGTCCTGCCACGCCAGCTACGACGACGGCATCGTGCGTGGCCTGCGCAGCCGCAACACCCAGCACCAGACTTGCGGTTGAAACGATACCGTCGTTCGCTCCTAGAACGGCCGCGCGCAGCCAGCCGATTCGTTCCGTGCGATGCCGTTCCCAGTGACGCTTAGGCATGCAGCCGATCCTTTTTCTTCCTGATTCGTGTCATCACCGCATCATGCCAGTTTTCCAGTTGCTGACAGAATCACGTCCCTTGCGTGGAGTTTCGTCGCGTCAGGCTTCGCCCGCCTTCAGCAACATCTGCTCCAGTACCGCGAGCATCGCATCGATTTCCTCGTTCGACACATTCAGCGCTGGCATGAAGCGCAACAGGTTCGGGCGCGGCGCATTGAGCAGCACGCCCGCGTCGCGGGCCAACTCGACCACGCGTGTCGCAATATCCCGCTGCAAGTCGAGCGCGACCAGCAAACCGCGGCCACGCACTTCGCCCAGACCATGCTTCTGCGCCAGGGTAGACAGGCCTTGCATCAGGTAGGCCCCGCGCGACTGCACCGCCTGCAGGAAACCGGGCGCCAGCATCGCTTCCATGATCGCGTTGCCCACCGCGGCCATCAGCGGATTGCCGTTGAACGTGCCGCCCTGGTCGCCGTGCTCGAACACGGACACCGCTTCCCTGGCGACCATGGCGGCCAGAGGCACCCCTCCCCCGAGGCCTTTGCCCAGCGTCATGATGTCCGGCTCAATGCCGGAATACTCGTACCCCCAGAGCTTGCCGGTGCGGGCAACGCCGGTCTGGATCTCGTCAACGATCAGCAGCAGGTTGCGCTCGCGCGTGAGCTGGCGCAGGCCGCGCATGAATTCGTCCGTGGCGATCAGCACGCCGGTCTCTCCCTGTATCGGTTCGAGCATCACGGCCACGGTGCGCTCGGTGATCAGCGCCTCGACCGAGGCGAGATCGTTGAGCCTCGCCTTCGGGAAACCGGGCACCTTGGGCTCGAACAGATCGCGAAACTGGGGCTTTCCCGAGGCGGACATGGTCGCCAGGGTGCGGCCGTGGAAGGAGTTCTCCAGCGTGATGATTTCGTGGCGCTTGCCCTGGTTGAGAGCGCCCCATTTGCGGGCAAGCTTGATGGCTCCTTCATTGGCTTCCGCGCCGCTGTTGGTAAAGAACACTTTCTGAAAACAACTGTGCTCGACGATG
>CBDDRM010000185.1:0-73503 GCA_965233135.1 uncultured bacterium
ACGTGCGTGTCGAAGGCGTTGTGGCGATAGGAAGTGTAATACAAGCGTGTGGGCATGCCGGCTGCTATGAGCGAAGCGACTTTCGGAAGCTGCACGGGCACGATGCCGTAATCGACGGGTGTCTTGTAGTCTTGCCATGCATCGCGCACCAGTTGTGACGCCTCGCGCGCACTTTTCGCCACTTCCAGCAAATACCGCTTCGAGGCATTGGCGCCCGCCTCCTGCTCCGGGACGCGATCCAGCAGCGGACGCTCCTGATAAAGACCTTTGCGCCCGAATTTCTCGGGGTCGTCGAACACGACGGGCACATGCTCGCGGGCGCGCACTGCCAGGGATTGCACCTCATCGATGTTGACGAGGAAATTCGGCGTCGATTGCTTGTCGATCGCATCGGCTACGCGGCCGACCCAGCCGAACTCTTCGCCGCTATTGGGCGCGCCCGTGTGCCAGTAGGCCATGGACGTGAAATGGGAAAACGATGGTTGCGCATAGCCGCAACCGTGCACGATGGCCATCCGGCCATCCTTGTAGAGGCGCTCGAATCCCGCCATGCCCGCATTGAAACCATAGCGCTCGTCAATCTTGCGAACTTTCTCAGGCCGGATTCCGATCATGGGCCGATGCCGGTAGTAGGCGTCATCGGCGAAAGGAACCAGGGTGTTGAGCCCGTCGTTTCCGCCGGACAGTTCGAGCACCACCAGGACGCGCTTGGAAGGGGCTGCATCCGCAGCAATGGCACGGGAGAAAACCATCGGCATCCCGGCAGCGCCGATACCGCACAAGGCGGAGCGCAGGATGTCACGTCTGGTCCAGGGTTTCATTGTCGTCGTCATGGTTTTGCTCTCTTCGCCTTCAAGGCAGAGTATGGGTTTATCCGAGCTGGTATTCGGGCAGGGACAGAATCACATGCAAGGTGTTGCGCAACGGCTCTTCGAGGTAGCTTGTAGCCGACGCCAGATCCGAAGTCCCCAGCTCGCTTTCCAGGAATTTCGCGATGCGCTCGTGCGTTGCTTTGTCGACGGGCACCGAGACGAAGCGTGCCAGCAGATAATCGGCAGCTTCCCGCGCGGTCTTGCAACCTGAGCCCAGGATCATTCTGGACAGGTCCAGTTGGGCGGTCGCGCGAGGGATGGGCTTGACCTTCTGCAAGGCCATCTGCCAGCCACGGAAGCTCGCGAGCCGGGTGTTGAAATCCTCGTCGCGATCCGCCTGCATCGACATCGAGGTCATTTCTTTGGCGTCCGGTTTGGTGGCCGTGGTCACGTCCAGACCCAATGCCAGCTTGTCGTTGACCTCGCCGATCTTGTAATCGGCAAGCGGATAGCGATCGGACGGCAGAAAATTGATATCGGGATAGAGCGTGTCGTAGACGAAATTGCCACGTGCCAGCAGCAGGCCCGGCGTGATCCAGCTTTTGCCGATGGCCCAGCCCGCAACCGTGGGCGGAAAAAGCAACTTCTGACCGAGCATCTCGGTGACATCATTGAAATCGGGCACGCCAGGCACTTCCTTGAGGCCCATTTTCCTGTAGGTAGAAATCACCAGCTCCACGGGCGACTTGATGTGCGTTGCTACACTGGCCTGACTGTAGAAGTCGCGTGACAGGAACATGGTTTCGAGCAACGGAGCGATTTCGTAGTTGGATTTGCGAAATTTTGCGCCCAGCTTCGCCTTGAGCGCCGGCGGAAGATCCTCGCGCACGAAAAAACCATAGAGCCTGCCAGCGACGTATTCGGCGGTGACGGGTTTCTCGAGGATGAGATCAATGATGTTGACGCCGTTGAAATTGCCCTGCTTGCCGAAAAAAGTCTTGGTCGTATTGTCGTGTTTTTCCGGCGTGAAAACGAAATCCAGATTGACGAAATTCCACCCGGTGAAGGCGCGCGCGGCTTCGCGGATATCGGTCTCGCTGTAATTGCCCACACCCATGGAAAACATTTCCATGATCTCGCGCGCGAAATTTTCATTGGGCGCTCCCTTGACGTTGACCCCGGCGTCAAGGAAAGCAAGCATTGCGGGATCCTGCGCGACTTTGATCAGCAGTTCACGGAAATTGCCTGTCCCATGGGCGCGGAACAGCTCGTTCTGCTTGAGCATCTTGCGGTAGTCGCGCACTTTCTCTTCACTGGTCGCAAAATGTCCATGCCAGAACAGCGCCATTTTTTCTTCGAGCGGCCGGTTCGTTGCGAGCATGCGATTGGCCCACCAGTAGGCGACGCGATTCGTTTCGAGCCGGCTCGCCCGCAACCAGTAAAAAAACCTGTTCGCCACTGGCTGCAAACGACGATTGCCTGCCGGTTTTACCTTGATTCCCATGGACTCGCCCGTGTCCCGGGCAAGATCCGTTGCGGCGGGGCGCGACGCGGGAAAAGGCTCCAGTGCGGAATCGTGCACACCGGACTCATCAAAGGCCGGCAAGTCGTTGACGATCTGCTTGTGATAAACCAGCCGCCGTACGGCCGCCTGTGGCGACATCGCGGCCAGTCGTGCAACTTCTTCGGGCGTGCCGCCAAAACCGGCGCGCTCCAGCAGGTGAGCAGCGCGACCTGGGCTCCAGTCTTGAGGTCCGATGGGGGTCAAATCCCCGGCCCAATCGTCTGCGGCAACAACGGTGAATGGGGTCAGCGACAGTGCGAGCAGCAAGCAGGCGCCCGTTGTTTGGCGTAGCGTCATGGTTAGTCCTTCTTCAGTCCAGGGAAAGCCGCAAATCGGGTCGCCATTGTCGGGTAATCAGTCTGGCGGGTCCTGCGCAAAAGCCGCAATTGCCGTTCATGATTTTCATGACGAAACTTGACGCGTCCCCGGCTGCGGGAGTAGTTTCCTCGGCCGTCAAAGTCAAAAGCGACAATCGGTCGTCTCCCGCCTTGGGTACCACGCTATCGCTGCTGGCGGTCGGATTCTTCCTCGGAATGCGTCACGCGACCGATGCGGATCATGTGATCGCCGTCTCAACAATCGTCACGCGGCAGGGTTCGATGCGCAGTGCCGCGCTCATCGGTGCATTGTGGGGCGTTGGCCATACCCTGACCGTCATGCTCGTAGGCGGCGCCATCATCCTGTTCACCATCACGATCCCGCCGCGCCTCGGACTGGCGATGGAGTTCGCCGTGGGCGTGATGCTCGTGTTGCTAGGATTTTTCAGCTTGACCGGCATGAACCAGTGGTTGCGAGATAACCTCACGCCGGGGTCTTCGATGCACGGTCACACCCATGCACATGGCGATTATGCCCATAGCCATCTACATGGGCACGGAAACGCCGGGCACGGCCATAACGAAGAGCAGACTCCTCAGGCATGGCTCGATCGCAAATTGGGAAGCCTTGGGGTGTACCAGCTGGCGCGTCCCGTGGTGGTGGGCATTGTGCACGGGCTCGCGGGCTCCGCCGCGGTAGCGCTCCTGGTGCTGGCAGCCATCGAGAATGCATGGTGGGGCATGGTTTACCTGCTCCTGTTCGGGGTAGGCACCGTGGCCGGCATGATGATGATTACCGTCGCCATTGCCGCGCCGTTTGCCTATTCAACCGGACGTTATCCACGCTTCAACGCCTACTTGCGCGTTGCCTCCGGATTGCTTTCGCTCGGGTTCGGATTGTTCCTGATGTTCTATATCGGTTACGTGGACGGCCTGTTCGTCGAGTCACCCGGTTGAACCGTTTCTGCGCGTCAAGTGATTCAACCGTAACGGATTCTAGTGCGTTGCAGCATTGACGTTGGCTGGACCAGACGTTACATTTTTAGACTATGGTTTCAGAGGCTGGAAGATTGCATCCTGGCTCCCGCGCAGGTGGGCTGAAGGGATTCGGGCTGGGTGCAGTCCTGACGGGGCTGGTTGCCGTCGTGATTTTCGCCGTCGTCCGAGAAAACGCCGGCTCCCGCAGTCAACGCGAGGAGCCGAATACGCAGTTCGCGGCTGGTCTGGCGCATCACGACATCCCGCCGCTCAAGCCGGAAGAAGAGGCCTATGCGGCCGCCCTCTGGCCGATACATAGTGAAGTCAAGCTGGCTGCGGTTCGCATGATCTTTGCCGGTCTTGCCTACAAGACGGAAAACAAGGACGCACGGGCGCTCAAAAACAAGGTTCAGCCGTTGACCCGCACGTTCAAGAGCGCCGCATCGCGCGCGAATGCGATCAAGCCGCCGCCTTCGCTCGAGGTAGCGCACCGCAGTTATCTGGAAGCGCTGCATTTGTACACCGGTGCGACGGTTGAAATGATCAAGGTGGCCGACGATGGCCGTGAATCGCACCTTGTCGAGGCGCAGGCTCGGAGCGAACGGGCCTCCACCGCCATCATCAAATTAAGCGACACGCTCTGGCCCGGAGAGTACAAACCGAACTGAAGTGAAAACTGCCGCGTCGAGTGCTGGGTCAGGGAAGAAGAAGGGCGTTGCTGCGATGTACCTTAACATCACGAGGGGGTAAAAAATGAAGAAGAATCTGCACCACGCTTTGCTTGCCGCGGGCGTTGCCGCCGTGGCAACACTGGCGGCGCCGGTGGCTCAGGCGCAGCAATATTCGGTCTGGCTGGTCGAGAACAGCCGGTTCATGAATGTGCCTTATGGTGCGTTCATGCCCGACCGCGCATTCGTTCCGGGCAGCACCAGCAAGTTCAACAACATCAATACCGTGGATCTTCCCGTCAACGTCGGCGTCATCAAGGGGATGGTCAACGGCAAGCTGGAAGTCATCCTCGCGGACGCCGGCTGGAAACAGCAGGATTATCTGAAGATGACCGGCAGTGGTCATTATTCGGCGGTGGTCGATCAGCTCAAGTTGCTGGGAATTTCGGCTGACCAGGTGACCAAGATTGTCGTCGGCCACGGCCACTGGGATCACGCGGGCAGCCTGAGCGATTTTCCGAATGCGGTGCTGTATATCCAGAAGAAGGAACTGGAGGGCATCGAATGGGCGCTCAATTACCCGAACCCGCGCATCAGCGCGCACAACCTGTCGCCAGGCGGCTGCTATCGCACGCCGGCTTGCGGCTATCCACCCAAAACGCTCGATGAAGTCTACGGCAAGGTGCTGGCCGGCAAAGCGATGATCGTCAACGGCGAATTTGACGTGCTGCCCGGTATCAAGATTCATCCGGCCTTTCATTCGCACACGGCTGGCGCGCAGTTGCTGGAAGTCAAAACCGGCACCTCGGTGGGAACGCTTGTATTCGGCAGCGACACCTATTCGTCCTGGCAGGGTATTCGCGACTGGATGATCGCCAATCCGCAGAGCAGCGCCGATACGGCGCAGCAATTTCTGGCATACGAAAAGTGCTATAAGTTGACCGGTGGTTATAACAACTGCATTTCCGGTCATGAGCCGACTTCCTATACCAAGGACTATCCGATTACGGCGAATTCCTGGGTGGGTGGAAACGGAGCGCGCCTGGCGGAAATCACCCTGGCACCTGGCGAAAGCTCCAAGAAGAAGTAATTCCGGATTGACGCAGATCATCTGATTTTGGCAAGTCGCAAGCGAGGAGTCGGCGATCCCGACTCCTCGCATTTTTTTGCTCGCGCGTAAAATCGTGTTCAATCGTGTCTTGTGCATCGCTTTGTGCGTCGCTGCCTTGCTGCCCGGCGGCAGGTCCGCCGTGGCGCATGATCCGAGCGCCTATGGCGGCTTGTTCCGTTCCCGCGATTTCGGGCAGACCTGGTTGAATGCCGACGCGGGCCTTTTCCTGGGCGGGGCCGTTGCCCTGGCTATTGATCCGTCGGATCCCAATCATCTTCTGCTGGGCACGACGACCAATCTTCTGGTCTCCACCAACGGCGGTCGCACATGGAACAAGGAGGCGCCCGCGAAGCTCTCCGGGGCGGTGTTCGCGGTCGGCTTTCTGCCGGACGGGAAATCCGCATTGTGTGTGACGCCTGCAGGCGTGTTTCGCCTTGAGAATGGGGAGTGGACGCAAGCCGATGCCTCCGCGGAGGCCGCACCCGCACGAGCCCTCGTGCAGGGAGCCGAAGCGCAGCGGCTTTATCTCATCGGACGCCGCGACCTTTTTCGCAGCGACGATGGCGGACAGCGGTGGGTCCGGGTCGAACATGGCATGGAGGACCAGCCGGAATTCACCGAACTGCTTGTGGCCGGCAAAGGCACGGAAATGCTGTACGCGATTGCCGGCGGACGCTTGCTGGCGAGCGCCGATGGTGGACAGCGCTGGCAGCGCCGCGACACCGGATTGCCGCCAAGCTCACTTGAAGCGCTGACGCTGGAGCGGCCGGGGCATTTATGGGTGGCCGGCGGCGATCAGCTTTATCTGAGCCAGGATGCCGGGTTGCACTGGAAAGCGGTGGGTTCGCCGCTGCCTGAGCCAGGCACCAGCGTGCGCGGCATTGCCGCCGACGCGGAGCGAAAGACCATCGTGGTGATTACGCACCGCGGCCTCTTGCGCAGTACCGACGGTGCTGAAACCTGGAACATGCTCGAGGGCAATCTGCCCGTGCATCTCGAGGGTCGGCCTCTGGTGCGCGACGCCACAAGTGGCAATACCTTGTATGCCGGCTTTGCGCTGATGCCCTATGGAGAACTCTGGCGCATGGCGGTGGAGGGCGGCAATCTGCTCAATCGACTGGCTCTGACGAGCCTGGCCGGTGGCGCCGCCTTTTTGCTTCTGCTGATCATCGCGGGCATTGTCCTGGCGCGCCGGCTAGCCAGCACCGGCTCTGCAAAAGACTCGAGAATCCCATGGGCAAAATGAATCCAGACGGGCGCGATTTATCGACCAGCAGCCGGCGTTCGCGGTGGTATGCGGCCTTTGCCGTAGGCGGGATGTTGGGGCTCCTTGCACTCTGGTACGCGGCCTCGCAGGCTAAACTCGACATCGTCGAGTATCCGATGCTCGACGCCAAAGACATTCCGGCGGTGATCGCAGCAGGTAAAGACGGCAGCGTCTGGTTCACGATCGATTACGCGGCCGCGATCGGGCGCGTGTACGAAGGCAAAGTGCAGCGCATCGCCAAGCCCACCGTCAGTCTGGTGCCCGTTGGCCTTGCCGTCGCGGCAGACGGTGCCGCGTGGTATGCCGATTCGAACGCGCGCGAGATTGCCCGCATAACGCCGGAGGGAAGAATTACCGCGGTTGCACTGGGAATGCCCCTCGCGCGTCTGGGCAAAGTGGCTATCGCACCGGACGGCGGCGTCTGGTTCGCAGAAGCCACGGCGTACAGCATCAGCCGGGTCAAGCACGGCAAGCTCGAGCGCCACGTCATCGACTCCGTTCGCGGCGGTCCGTACGGCGTGGCCGTGGCGCCCGACGGCGTAGTGTGGGCCACGTTGCAAGGCGCCAACCAACTCCTGCGCATCGCGCTGGACGGCAAGATGACGACATTCGACATTCCGACGCGCGGCAGCAGTCCGACAGATATCGAAGTCGCCGGCGATGGCGCGGTGTGGTTCACCGAGTTTCGCGGCAACAAGATCGGGCGATTTGCGCAAGGCAGGTTTGAGGAATGGCCGGTTGGCGACGACAACGCAGGGCTCACCGGTCTTGGCATTGCCCACGACGGCGCAGTCTGGTTCGGATTGCTGCGCAAGGGCAGCCTTGGGCGCCTGCGTGACGGCAAGTTGAAGGAATTCAAACTGCCTCGCGAGCGTGCAAGGCCATACAGCGTTGCCGTCGATAAGACGGGCAATGTCTGGTATACGGACCTTAGCGGTTATGTAGGAATGTTAAAGGCAGACGACGCCCGCAAATAGCGCCGCGCGGTTGGGTGCAGTTGCGCCGGCGGTACTCGGCGCACCAATGCGATGGGTGCGGCCCTGCGAAGCCCATGCAGCAACTGCGCCCGAGGGCGCTTTCAGCCCAGCGAGCCAAGTGTGCTCCATGCTCGCAGGGAGAGGATCACGCCGACCACCACGATCAACAACGAAGTGGCCACCTGCAGACGCATGGCCCACGGACCCGCCAGCCAGTCGAGGATGCGCTGTCCGACTTTTGCGGCGACGACGCCGACGATGACCAGCGTCATGGCGAAGCCCACGCTGAACACCACCACCGTGCCCAGTCCAAGCATGACTTTGCCCTGGGCCAGCGCATTGAGCAAAATGGCCAGGGCCGCCGGGTCCGGTAGCAGTCCGCCGGCAATGCCCAGGCCGATCAGTATCCAGAGGCTCGGCCGATTGGTGGTTGCGAGCTTCAGATCGTGCGTATGTTTGAATCCCCAGCCGTGGCTGTGGGAGCCCGCCTCATCGTGTTCGTGGTGTGCATGGACGTCGTGGCCGTGTGCATGAGCGTGCGCGCCCTGGTGCATGTGCTTGTGGCCGTGTCGATGCGCAAGGACGAGCTCGTGATCACGCAGCGGCGCGCGAAAGTGCACCGGCGCGCCAGCGTGTGCATGGTCCGCGGTGGTTCCCAAGCCCTGCAATTGCAGAATCAATTCCCTTTGCGTCCACAATGTCCAAAGTCCGATGGCGATCACCAACACTCCCGTGATCAACGCCAGCCAGGCTTCGATGCGCAGCGTCCCCATGCCGGGCATGCCAAGCGAGGCCAGGATGCCGACCAGCACGATGCCACTGGTGTGCGATAGCGTCACGAAGATGCCGAGAATGACCGCATCGACCGGCCGGCCGCGAGCACCGACGATGTAGGCCGCCGCGATGGTCTTGCCATGACCGGGGGTTGCGGCATGCACTGCGCCGATCCAGAAAGCCGACGCGAGATAGAGCACGGCATCGATCATGGGAGATGAAACGGATGGAGGAATTGCTGTTCTAAGGACCGGGGCGAGAATAGGGGCGGGTCCCTGCGCTGTCAAGCAGACCTGCCTGCGGCAAAAACCGGTTTACACTACAGGCCCCAATCAGTCGCGTTGAATCTGAAATGGCCGAAGAGCGCGCAAGCGACTGCTGTCGGCACGCTTCTGCAATGGCTGAGGAACCACTAAATGCGCCGCACGTTGATGCTCTTATCGCTGCTTGCCGTTAGCGCCGGCGCTGTTGCCGATACGCGCAAGGGTTATGAAGCCTATAGCGCCGGGGACTACCAGAGCGCAGTCGAGGAATTCCGCGCGTCCGCGCAGCAAGGCGATGCGCTGGCGATGTTTTATCTGGCCGAGAGTTATTTCAACGGCCGCGGTGTGGTGCAGGATTTCGCGGAGGGCATCAAGTGGTATCGGCAGTCGGCCGCCAAAGGACAAGTCGAGGCGCAAGAGACCTTGGGCGGACTTTATTTTTTCGGTAAAGGCGCCGCGCAGGATTATGCGGAAGCGGCGAAGTGGTACGGGATGGCTGCAGCGCAGGGCAAGGCCTACGCGCAATATCTGCTCGGCTACATGTACGACCTTGGCAAAGGCGTCGCGCAGGATCAGGCCCAGGCAGCAAAATGGTTCCGTATGTCCGCAGAGCAAGGCAATGCCGACGCCCAGGAAAATCTTGCATCGTTATTGTTTTTTGGTCGCGGGGTTGAACAGGATTATGCGGAGGCCGCGAAGTGGTACGCCAAAGTCGCAGAGCAGGGGCGCGCCTATCCTCAATACCTGATGGGCTGGATGTACGACCAGGGGCGCGGCGTCGTGCAGGACTTCGCGAAAGCCGCGTCGTGGTACCGCAAGGCCGCTGAACAGAATGATGCGCGGGCGCAGGCCGCCTTGGGGTTTCTCTACTATGCAGGCAAAGGCGTTGCGCAGGATCCGGTGGCAGCGGTGAAGTGGCTGCACAAGGCGGCTGCGCAGAGTGAAACTTCGGCGTATGCGGGGCTCGCCTGGGCTTATTATCAGGGCAAGGGTGCTGCCCAGGATTACGCGGAAGCGGTGAAGTGGTTTCGCATGGCCGCGCAGGCAGGCGACGCACAATCGGCGTACACGCTGGGCTATTTGTATGAAGACGGCAAAGGTGTCCCGGCGGATGGAGCCGAAGCGGCCATGTGGTATGAGAAGGCTGCCGCAGCCGGCATTCGGGAAGCCATGGAAAGCTTGGGTGCCTTGTATTTTTTTGGCAAAGGCGTATCGCAGGATTATTCCGCGGCCGCAAAATGGTACAGAGGGCCTGCCGAAAAAGGCAGCGCCTATGCGCAGTATCTTCTTGGCTATTTGCATGCAGAGGGCAAAGGAGTTGCCGCTGATCCCGCGCAAGCGATGAAGTGGTATGCGCTCGCAGCAGAACAAGGCGAACCGCGTGCGCAAAGTCATCTGGGCTGGATGCTCTGGGAAGGCAAAGGCATAGCGCAGGATGCGGTGAAAGCGCACATGTGGACTAACCTGGCAGCCTCGAAACTCAGTGGAGAAGAGGCCGAGCGTGTCGCAAAGGTGCGTGATTTCATTGCTTCCAGGCTAACGCCCGACCAGCTCGCGCAAGCGCAGGAATTGGCTCGTACCTGGCGACCGCGCGAATAGAGCCTGCTATCCCGCGTCACATCCAAAGGCCGGAAGGTGGTTACCCGATTTGCATGGTCGCTTCAGGCGTTGTTACAAATCTACTTCACGCGATATTTTTTGAGCACTTTGGGATTCAGATCCATGCCCAGCCCGGGGCGATCGGACAAGGTGATCTCCCCGTTCTTGTCCACCAGCAAGGGTTCCGTCACGAGCTCATCCATAAGTGCGTGAGCAGGGAAAACGGTTTCGGCCATGGAGCCATTGCGCACCGCGCCCAGCAGGTGCACCGCTGCCGCCACGGCCACGGCGGAGCCGTGGATATGCGGGGCGATAGGTAGGTTAGCCGCCTGTGCCATGTGGGCGATTTTCAGGGTTTCCGTAATGCCGCCGGCCCAGGCCACGTCGGGCTGCACGAAATGCACGGCGCGCGCCGCGATATAGTCGTTGAAATCGACGATGCCATAGCTGCAGGTTTCGTACCCCGCTACCGCAATGCCCACCTTGGCGGCAACTTCGGCACTGCCGCGCACGTCGTCCGGTGAAACGGGTTCCTCATACCAATAGATACCGTGGCGTTCCATCGCGCGGCCCATGCGCACCGCGGTGGGCACATCCCATGCGCCATTGGCATCCACCATGAGTTTGACGGCGGGGCCGACCGCGTCCCGCACTGCAGCGACGCGCTTCAGGTCCTGCTCGAGCGTAACCTCGCATTGGCCGGCGTTATCCATCACGCGCAACGGCGAAAGCTCAATGCCGGCATTGCGGCCCACTTTCATCTTAACCGCGCGGAATCCATGTCTGACATACGCTTGCATCTCGCTCGACAATTCTTTGATGCCCTTGCCGTGCGCATAGAATCCACCCGTTGCATACGCGGGCACGCGCTGACGATAGCCGCCCAGCAATCGCCACAGCGGCATGCCCGCCATCTTGCCGCGCAAATCCCACAGTGCGATATCGATGCCGCTGATCGCCGCGATGACGATGCCGCCGCGCGCATGCTTGTAGGCGCGCCGGTGCATCATCTCCCAGAGGTATTCGATATTGCGCGGGTCCTGACCGATCAGATAGTTGCGCAATTCATGTTCAATGACTTGGGAAGTCGACGCCATCGGGCCGCCAAAATGCGCGGCTTCTCCCAATCCGACAAGGCCCTGATCTGTTTCGACTTCGACCAGCAGCGCAGGCTTTGTCGCCATGGTGTAGTTGGCGTCGTAGACCGGTTGCGAGAGCGTAACTTCGACAGCTAGCGTGCGGACGTTGGTAATGCGCATGGCTTAAACCTTTTTTGAGTTCTTGTGTAAACATTTTTAGTGGAACGATCGCGCTGCTGAAAAAATAAGCAGCCCTAACGGGAACATCAGTTGTAATACTGAGTCGCGCAGATTGCCACATGCAATCCACAAGGTTATCCACAGAATTTGTGGATATAAATATTTCGAAAATTTACTTTCTATTCACCTTACAACAGTACCTTGTTGTCGGGGACAGGCGACAGTTTGCACCGGATGCAATGATGCACTGATCGCCGCATGATACTGTTACAGGCTCCCACACTTGATGACATCGCCGGTCTTGTAAGGTGGGCCAGCACGTCAATATCGTTACACGCAAGCCCTCTGCCGAGAGTGAGTGCTTTATCGTCATCGGATTGATGCCGCAGCCGGACTACGTCAAACCGGCCATGCGGCGGCATGCGGGCCATAACTTGGCCGGCTTTCGAAAGAAAAGCCAGGTCCGGGACGCGACATCGACTGCTGCTGACAAAAGTGCGCTCTCGCTTTCATCACATCCACGGAGATTCTTCCTTGCCCCGTTTTGCTGCCAATCTGCATTACTTGTTCAGTGAGTTGCCGTTTCTGGAGCGCTTCGACGCGGCTGCGGCCGCTGGATTCCAGGCGGTGGAGTTTCAGGTGCCCTATGATTTCCCGGCTGCCGAACTCATGGCCCGGCTGCGTTCCAATGGGCTGCAAATGGTGCTGTTCGACGCGCCCATGGGCGACTGGCATCGCGGCGACCGCGGACTTGCGGCCGTTCCGGGCAGGGAAAAGGAGTTTCGCGACAGCCTTGCGCGCGTGATCGACTACGGTACTGCGCTTGAGTGCAGCACCGTGCATTTAATGGCGGGGGTGGTCGGCCCCGGCGCGGATTACGCCGTAGCCGAGAAAACCTACATCGCAAATCTCACGCATGCCGCCGCAGTGCTGGGCGAGCACGGCATGACCGGCGTCATCGAACCGATCAATAAAAAAATGGGCATCGTGCAAAACGGACCCAGCTACACCACGCAAGGAATGCATGGTTATTTCTTGAATCACACCGTGCACGCACGCCGTGTGCTGGAAGAGATCGACAGCCCGCATCTGCGCCTGCACCTGGATTGCTATCACATGCAGATGCTCGAAGGCCATCTTGCCGAGACCATTCACGAGCACATCCGATTGCTGCGGCATGTTCAGATCGCGGGCGTCCCGGGCCGCCATGAGCCGGATGTCGGAGAAATCAATTATCCCTATCTATTCGGTTTGCTCGATGAGCTGGGTTATGAAGGATGGATCGGGTGCGAATACCGTCCCCGTACTGACACCTGGTCCGGATTGGGCTGGGCCGCGGCGTTCGGCATCCGCGCTGGTCGAATGGCCCATCCGAAGTAAGCGCTGACGCTAGCGCCTGAGAAAAAAAGAGGGGTGCTTGCGCACCCCTCTGAACCACGTAAATAAATTTACGTGGGGGAGGACCTTGACCCAGTTACGGCTCGACAGACTCGGCCGGACCTCGCGCGACCAAGCGGCGCATCAGGGCAGGTATGGGAAAGTGCTGCTGTCCTTGGAGGACAAATCCAGCAAGCGCTTGTCGAGTGGCGCCTGGGTCCGCGGTTTGGCCGCTTGCGGCTCGGGACCATCGAACTCATACAGGCGGAGCAGGGCTTCGAATAGCGATTTCATGTGCGTCTCCACATAGCGTATGCGACGGTGAGACTTTAGTCTTATGCCCGAAAAACCACTAGACTAGAAAAACGAATAGGATTTATGCAAATAAAGTGATAACTTGTCAGCAATGGATCGACTGTATCAGATGCGGCTTTTCGTGCGAGTGGTAGAAACGGGCAGTTTTTCTGCGGTCGCCCGCGAACTGGGCACGATCCAGCCCACAATCAGCAAGCAACTGACTGCTTTGGAAGAACATTTAAGCGTACGCCTGCTGCAGCGCACGACTCGGCAACTCAGCACGACGGAGGCAGGACGCAAATATTACGATCGCTGCCGGCATATTCTCGACGAAATAACCGACCTCGAAGGCAGCCTGACGGTATTGCAAAACAGCCCTACCGGGTTACTGCGCGTCAATGCGCCCGTAGCATTCGGTCAGCTTTACATGTTGCCGCTTATGTTTCGCTTCCGCCGGCTGTATCCCGGTCTGGCCATGGATCTGACCCTGAATGACCGCTATGTCGATCTGGTGCAGGAGGGCATCGATGTCGCCATCCGCTTTGGTGAATTGTCCGATTCGCAGGTTGTCGCCCGCAGCATAGGTCGCGTTACACGGGTGTGCGTCGCGAGTCCTGCCTACTTGCGCGCACGGGGCGTTCCCAAGGTGCCCAACGATCTGTTGTCCCACAACTGCATTACCTATAACTACCTGTTCACCAATGAATGGCAATTTGGCGGCCCCCAGGGGCCAACCACGCTACGCGTGGGCGGAGACTTCCGTGCCAATAGCGCGCTCACGATCCGCACCGCGGCGCTGGAGGGCATCGGTATCGCCAACATGCCCGGCGTGTTCGTGCAACAGGATCTGGACAATGGAAGTCTAATTCAGGTTCTCGCCGACTTTGCCCCGGCGCCGGTGGAGATCCACGCGCTTTATCCGTCCGCGAGATTTCTCGCCAGCAAAGTCAGGCTGTTGCTGGATTTCCTGCGCGATGAATTTCTGCAGATACCTGCGTTGCAGGCGCCCGTCGCGAAACCCAAACGTGTTCCGCGCATCCGCGCGAAAGTGGCCGGTTGATCGGCGCGCGGCTTAGAATACGCGCCGCAACTGCGCTTCGATTCCACGCTATCCGGACGCGGCGCTTGAAAGGAAACAGTTTTCTCACCGGGCACTGCGTCGCCGCGATGTGTTGAAGGAACCCATGGCAAAAAAACCCAATGCTTATACCGCCGAGGACATCGAGATCCTCGAGGACCTTTCCCCGATCCTGCATCGGCCCGGGATGTACACGGACCCGGCGAACCCGAATCACGCGCTGGTCGAGATTATTGACAACGCGGCCGACGAAGGACTGGCGGGATTCGCGAAGACTGTCGAAGTGCTGCTTTATGAGGACGGTTCGGCGGAAGTCAGCGACGATGGGCGCGGCATTCCGGTGGATATTCACCCCAAGAAAAAAGTACCGGCCGTGCAGGTCATTTTCACCACGCTGCATTCCGGCGGCAAGTTTCGCAAGACGGACAAGGATGCGGCGTACCGCATTGCCGGCGGGCTGCACGGCGTGGGCGTTTGCGTGCCCAACGCGCTGTCATCGCGGCTCGAAGTGGAAGTCAAACGCGAGGCCGAAAAAAACCGCATCGTGTTTGCCGACAATGGCAAAGTGAAAGAGCCGCTCAGAAAAATCGGGACAGTCGGTCCGCGCGAAACCGGCACGCGCGTGCGTTTCTGGCCGGACCCGAGGTATTTCGATTCGCCGAAAATCAATGCTGTGGATATCGCCGCATTGTTGCGCGCCAAGGCCATGCTCCTGCCGGGCGTCAAGTTTTCGCTGGCGATAGAAAAAAACCGCAAATTTGAAACGCAGACCTGGCATTTCCCGGAGGGGATCAAGGGATATTTCGCATCGGCGATGGCGGGACAGGAACCGGTCGCGGACACTTTTCTTGGGGAACGCTACATCGCTGCCCAATCCGAGACCGATAACTTCGCCGAGGGCGAAGGCGCGATGTGGGCGATTGCGTGGACACCGGAAGGCGAATTGATCACGGAATCCTATGTCAACATGATTCCCACACGCGTGGGCGGCACCCACGTCGCAGGGCTGCGCGAAGGCGTTTATAACGCGATCAAGAATTTCATCGATCTGCACGCGATGGGCCAGCGCGGACTCAAGGTCGTGCCCGAGGATGTCTGGTCGCGAACTTCTTATGTGCTGGCGGTCAAGATGCTCGATCCCCAGTTCAAGGGCCAGGTGAAAAACGAGCTGATTTCGCGCGACGCCGTCAAACTGACTGCACAAATGGTGCGCGATCCGTTCGAGTTGTGGTTGAACCAGCACGTCGATGAGGGCAAGCGCATCGCCGAACTGGTCATCAGCCAGGCCAATGCGCGCACGCGGGCCGCGCAGAAAGTGGAGCGGCGCAAGCAGTCCGGGGTGGCGGTGTTGCCTGGAAAACTGACCGACTGCGCCTCTGAAGATCCCGAGCGCAACGAGTTGTTCATCGTCGAAGGCGATTCGGCGGGCGGGTCGGCGAAGCAGGCGCGCGACAAGGAATTCCAGGCGGTGCTGCCGCTGAAGGGCAAGCCCAAGAATACCTGGCAGGACAGCGCCGATACGCTATATGCCAACAAGGAGATCGAAGCCATTGCGCTGGCGATCGGCGTGGACCACCACAAGGCGGGCGACAATGTCGACCTGGGCGGCCTGCGATATCGCAAGATCATCGTGCTGGCCGACGCGGATGTCGACGGCGCGCACATCCAGGTTTTGTTGCTGACGCTTTTCTTCAGGCATTTTCCAAAGCTCATCGAGCGCGGCAATGTGTTCGTGGCGCAGCCGCCGCTGTTTCGCATCGACGTGCCCTCGCAGGGCAAAGGCAAACCGGCGCGAAAACTCTACGCGCTTGACAAGCAGGAACTCGAAGGCATCGAGGAGAAACTCGTCGATGAGGGATTCAAGCCGGATTCCTGGGCAGTCAGCCGCTTCAAAGGCCTGGGGGAGATGAATCCCGAGCAGTTGTGGGAAACCACCCTCAATCCCGACACGCGCCGCATGCTGCCAGTGCAGCTGGACGAGGGTGAGAACATATCCATCGATATCTTCAACATGATGATGTCGCGTGAGAATGCATCCCAGCGCCGCGAGTGGATGGAGACTTATGGCAATCTCGTCGAAGCCGATATTTGACCGGCCGTTGGCATCGGGGCACGACGCGGCGGTTGCGCAGATGAATCAATAGATGGCGCCAGGCGCATCGCCTGATCAAAAGACAGTCATCGCCAGGGCAAGGCGCGAATCCCGCTTTGACGACGTCAAGCCCTCACGATAATCACGATAGTCACGGATCCAATATGGCAGACCAACCTGATTTGTTCGGTACCGGCGAAGTTGCCGTTGCCGAAAAGAAAGTCGCACCGAAACCGACGCCGCCCGCGAGCGCCGGTGGCAACGGCGGCGCGCTGCCGCCACATTTCGCGCCCATGTCGGGCGAGATGGGCGATTCGCTGCCTCTGGGCAAATACGCCTCGACGCAATATTTGCAGTATGCGATCGCGACGGTCAAGGATCGCGCATTGCCGCGAGTCGGGGACGGGCAGAAACCCGTGCAGGGCCGCATTCTGTATTCGATGTGGACCAACAATACACGCGCGGGCGCCAAGCGTACCAAATCGGCGGCCGTCGTCGGCGAAGTGCTGGGAAAACTGCATCCGCATGGAGACCAGTCTGTCTACGACGCGCTCGTGCGTCTGGCGCAGGATTTCACCATGCGCTATCCGCTGATCGATGGCGAAGGAAATTTCGGCTCGCGTGACGGCGACGAGGCGGCCGCGTACCGATACACGGAGGCTCGGCTCACCAAGTTCGCGGAAGTGCTGCTGGCGGAACTCGACATGGGCACGGTCGATTTCATTGCGAACTACGACGGCACGCGCGAGGAGCCAACCATTCTGCCGGCGCGACTGCCGGTGGTGTTGCTCAACGGCGCTTCGGGCATTGCGGTGGGCATGGCCACGGAGATTCCCAGCCACAATCTGAATGAAGTGGCTGCGGCCGCAATTGCAATGATTCGAGATCCGGATCTGAGCATCGCGGGACTCATGAAATTCATGAAGGGGCCGGATTTCCCCGGCGGCGCGCAAATCATCACTCCGCGCGCAGAACTCAAGGAAGCGTACACCACGGGCCGCGGCGCCGTGCGCGTGCGCGCGCGCTGGAATATCGAGCGCCTGGCGCGCGGCCAGTGGCAGATGGTCGTGCACGAACTGCCGCCCGGGACGTCGGCAAAAAAAGTTCTGGAAGAAATCGATTCCATCACCAATCCGCAGAACAAACCCGGCAAGAAATCGCTGACGCCGGAGCAGGTGCGCGAAAAGCAGTTGATGCTCTCTATGCTGGACAAGGCGCGCGACGAATCCGACCGCACGCATCCAGTGCGGCTGGTATTCGAACCCAAGACTTCGCGCGTCGATGAAACCGAGTTCATCAACTTGCTGCTGGCCAAGACCGGCATGGAAGGCAACGTCCCGATCAACCTGGTGATGGTCGGCCTCGACGGGCGGCCAACCGGCAAGAATCTGCGCGACATCATCGCGGAGTGGATTCGATTTCGATTCGAAACGGTGACACGACGCACGCGCCACCGCCTCTCCCAGGTGCTCGACCGCATCCACGTGCTCGAAGGCCGCATGATCGTGCTGCTCAATGTGGACAAGGTCATCCGCATCATCCGCAATGCGGATGATCCGAAAGCCGAGCTGATCAAGGCGTTCCGGCTTTCCGAGCGCCAGGTCGACGATATTCTCGACATTCGCCTGCGCCAGCTCGCCCGGCTGGAGCACATCAAGATCGAGCAGGAACTCAAGGATTTGCAGAAGGAACAAAAAGGGCTCGAGAAAATTCTCAAAGACGCGAAGGCACTTGCGGAACTGGTGATCAGCGAGATCGAGCAAGACGTCAAGACCTTTGGCGACAAGCGGCGCACGCGCATCGAAGAATCGGAGAAAGCGGCGATCGAAACACCGGTCATCGACGAACCAGTCACCGTGATTTTCTCGAAAAAAGGCTGGGTGCGCGCGCGCCAGGGATGGGAAGTGGAGGCCGCTTCGCTGTCGTTCAAGGAAGGCGACAGCCTCATGTCGCTGATCCGGTGCCGCACTGTGGATCCGGTCGTTTTCCTTGATTCCAAAGGTCGGGCCTACACGGTCGAGGCCGGGCAACTGCCACCGGCGCGCGGCGATGGCGCGCCGGCATCGTCGCTGGTGGAGGTGCAGGATGGTGCCCACATTCTCTATTGCCTCAGCGGCAAGCCTGAGACGAAGGTGCTGGTGGCCTCGACAGCGGGCTATGGTTTCCTGTCGAGCGTCGGCGACATGATCTCCAATCGCAAGGCGGGTCGTGAGTTCATGGCCGTGGACGCGGGGTTCGCACCGCTGCCGCCGTTCATTTACAAGAGCGAACCAGGCAACTATGTCGCGGCCTTGTCGGAAGGCGGGCGCCTGCTGCTGTTCGCCCTGGACGAACTCAAAGTGCTGGCCAGGGGCCGTGGCATGATCATCATGGGACTCGACGAGGGCGAGAAGCTCGCTGCAGTCGCTGTTTCCAACAAACAGTCGCTGACCATCACCGGCATCGGTCAGCGCACCGGCAAGGAAAAGCCCCTCACGCTTTCCGGGGCGAAGCTCGCGCATCACATTCTCAAGCGCGCGCGCATGGGCCGGGTGCTTCCTGAAAAACTGAAAATGCCGTTCGGAATCGCGGTAGAGTAACCGGCAGGGAATCAACTCCAGGCTTGACAAAGGGGAGGGGCGCGTCGCGCCCCTCTTGCATTGCAGACAATCGCAACAAAAATCCTCGCGATCGGAGACCTCATGAAAGCAGACAACATTCTCGCGACCATCGGCAACACGCCGCACATTCGCATCAACCGCCTGTTCGGCAAAGGCGCCAATGTGTGGATCAAGTCCGAGCGTGCCAATCCTGGCGGTTCGATCAAGGACCGCATTGCGCTGTCCATGATCGAGGATGCCGAAAAGAGCGGCAAGTTGAAGCCCGGCGGAACCATCATCGAACCCACTTCAGGCAATACCGGCATCGGCCTTGCCCTGGTGGGCGCGGTCAAGGGCTACACGGTCGTTCTGGTCATGCCCGACAGCATGTCGGTTGAGCGCCGCCGGCTGATGCTTGCATATGGCGCCAAATTTGAACTCACGCCGCGCGAGAAAGGCATCAACGGCTCCATCGCGCGGGCGCAGGAACTCGTTGCGCAGACGCCCGGATCCTGGATGCCACAACAGTTCGAGAACCCCTCCAACGTCGAGGTGCACGCGCGCACAACGGCGCAGGAGATCATCGCTGATTTTGCACAGGGACTCGATGCGCTCATTACCGGCGTGGGCACGGGCGGGCACATCACCGGCTGCGCACAGGTGCTCAAAAAAACGTGGCCGAAGCTGAAGGTCTACGCCGTCGAGCCTGCGGCCTCTCCGGTCATCTCCGGCGGAAAACATACCCCGCATCCGTTGCAGGGCATCGGTGCCGGCTTCATTCCGAAGGTGCTCGATACGACATTGCTGGATGGCACCATTCTGGTCGAAGCCGAGGCGGCGAAGGAGATGGCGCGCCGCGCCGCGCGCGAAGAGGGCATGCTCATCGGGCTGTCCTCCGGAGCCACGCTTGCCGCCATCGCGCAAAAACTTCCCGACCTGGGGACAGGGGCGAGGGTGATCGGTTTCAACTACGATACCGGCGAACGCTATCTTTCCGTCGAGGGCTTCTTGCCCGCGGAATAGCGCTGATATCGAACGCTGCCTGCTGCGCCCCAGCCCGCCGCATTGACTTTCTAGACGGACGTTGCGAGTTCTTCGTTGCTCAGCGCCGCCGGCATCAGCCATCGGTCGAGTATTTCGAAACTGCCATGCACCAGCAGTGCCAACGCCGCCGCGGGCACCGCGCCGGCCAGCAAGGTGGCGTTGTCGTTGAGCGCAAGACCCTGTGCGATGCGTTCGCCGAAACCGCCGGCGCCGATGAAGGCGGCGATGGTCGCGGTGCCGACATTGATCACCGCGGAAGTTTTTACGCCCGCCAGAATGGTGCGTGACGCCAGCGGCAACTCGATGACCCGCAAGCGATAGGCGGGCGTCAGACCGAGTGCCAGCGCCGACTCGCGCAAGCCCGGTGCGATGTCCGCCAGACCGGCATGGGTGTTGCGCACAATGGGCAACAAGGCATAGAGGAACAACGCGACGAGAGCGGGAATCGTGCCGATCTTTCCGAAAAGCGGGATCAGGAAGGCGAACAGCGCCAGCGAGGGCACGGTCTGGATCAGGCCCACGGAGGACAACACCCATTGCCTCGCCGCCGGCACGCGATAGGCGACGATGCCCAGCGGAATGCCGATCGCCACTGCAACCAGCAGAGAAACACCCACCAGCATCACATGTTCGAACGCAAGGCGCGCGAAGTCCGGCGCGAACAGACGAGCGACGAAATCTGCGGGCCGCGACGGGTCTTGCTGTTCGCCGAGAAATCCCCTGGCCACATCGGTGAAGCTCCGCGCGTTGAGTTCCGCTTCGGCGTTCAGCGCGATCATGCGCTGCTCATCGAGCGCGCCGCGCAATGTCGCCAGCGCGTTCCATGTGCGCGGCAGCCGTTGCGGCAAGTCCGCGCGATAGAGCAGCACGGCGTCGTACACGGGAAAGAAATGCCTGTCGTCCGTGAGCACGCGCAAGTTGTAACGACCTATTTTCGCATCCGTGGTGTATGCGTCGATGACATCGATTTGCGATGCATCGATGGCCTCGTACGCGAGGCCATGTTCCAGGCCGCGCGGCGTTGCGTGCGGCAAGCCATAAGCCTTCTTCAGCCCCGGCCAACCGTCGGCGCGACCGATGAACTCCTGAGACAGGCCGAGGACGATCTGCGGATGCGCCGCGAGATCCGAGATGGTCCTGATGCCCAGCGCCTGCGCGTGATCTTCGCGCATGGCGAGCGCATACGTATTGTTGAATCCGAGCGGCACACCGGCCGCCAGCCCGAGGGGCCCCAATGCGGCATTCAGACCGTCGAGATCGAGCGGGCGCGTGCTTTTGATGATCTCGCGCTCGATGGTGCCCGTATACTCGGGGTAGACATCGATCTCGCCGTTCTTCAGAGCGGCATAGACGATGCCGGTATTGCCCAAGCCTGGGCGGTGCGCCGCTTGCGCTTCGCCAGCTTGCTGCGCGGTCAGGGTAACGATCTCGCCGAGAATATAGGACTCGGTGAATCTTTTCGATCCAACGGTCAGCGTCTCGGCGGCAGTGACATGGCCGTGCATGGTCAGGGCAACAGCCACCAGCAGCGCTTTCAAGCAGGCCTCTCCAATTGTGCGAACGGCGAGCGCTGCGCTGAGATGAACTCAGTGACATAATCGTCCATCGGACGCTTCAGCAGATCGTCCAGTGTTCCGCGTTGCACCATCTTTCCCGCACGCATCAATACCATTTCTCCGGCGAAATGCGCCGCTTCACCCATGTCGTGGGTCACCATGATTACCGTCTTGCCCAGGCGTGAGAAAATGTTTTTCAAGTCCCGCTGCAAGGCGTGCCGCGTGATCGGGTCGAGCGCGCCGAGGGGTTCGTCGAGCAACAGCAGCGCGGGATCAAGCATCAGTGCGCGCATCAATGCAACGCGCTGGCGTTGTCCACCGGACAGTTCGTAAGTATGGCGTGACAACAGCGCGGGCGGTAAGGCCACCAGTTCACAGAGCTCGTCAAGCCGCTTGCGGATCTGCGGTTCCGGCCGATTCAGTGAGCGAGCCACCAGCGCGACATTGGCGCCGGCGCTAAGGTGCGGGAACAATCCGCCTTCCTGAATGACGTAGCCCATGCGCAGCCGCAGATCACGCACGTTGGCATGCTGCATCAGTTCACCGCCGAAGCTTACGCGACCACTGTCCGGAATCACCAGACCCGCCAGCAGGCGCAACACGGTCGATTTGCCGCAACCGCTGGGCCCGATCAGCACGCAGGTTGTGCCGTTTTCGAATTCGAGAGACAGCGGCTCCAGTGTGAAGCGCGGGCTCAGTGTTACGGTAACTTTGTCGAGGCGTATCATCGGCTGCCGGCAGTGTATGCTGCGCCCCCAAAGCGGGCAAGGCGTGCCGCGCACCCCGGATAGCCAGGAGCGCCATGAAGGCGGCATAATGGACGCCACTCATTTATCGTAAGGCAGTCTGAGGGATACGGACAAGACATGCAGCCCGCACTCGCCTGGCTTCTGGCCGGCCTTCTGCTCGTCGTCGTCGAATTGATGACCGGCACCTTTTATCTTCTGATCCTCGGCATTGCGGCCGGGATCGGTTCCGTGATCGCGTTCGCGGGTCAGCCGTTCTGGATGCAGGCCCTGATGGCCGCGATTGCCGCCATCGTCGGAGGCGTGCTGGTGAACCGCTATCACCGCGCAGCGAACGCCAGCTCGCCGAAAGACATATCCAACGACATCGGGGAACGCGCCACGATCGAAAGCTGGATCAGCGAACCGCAACGGCTCGCTCGGGCGAGATATCGCGGCACCATCTGGGATGCAGAGGTACTTGGCTCGGATCGCATCGAGCCGGGCACGCTGCTGTACGTAGTGGCCACGCACGGCAGCCGTCTCGAGTTGTCCACCGCGCGTCCGGCCGACCGACAATAATTACGACAACAAAGGGGTATCCATGGGTGCAAAGCTCATCGCAGCGGTCATCCTTAGCGCCATCATCTTCATGTATCCGCCGACGCAGGGCTATGCCGTTCCATTCTTCGTCCTGGCTCTCGCCGTGGTGTTCGTCATCGAGGGCATCAAGGTCGTGCCACAGCAGAATGCATGGGTAGTGGAAAGGCTCGGCAAGTTCAACGCCATCCTCGAACCGGGGCTCAACTTCATCGTGCCTTTCATCGATCGTGTTGCCTACCGGCATTCGCTCAAGGAAGTGCCGCTCGACGTGCCCGAGCAGGTCTGCATCACCAAGGACAACACGCAGCTGTCCGTGGACGGCATCATCTACTACCAGGTGACCGATCCGCGACTGGCGAGCTACGGCACGTCGAATTACGTGTTCGCCATTACGCAACTCGCACAGACCACGCTGCGCAGCGAAGTCGGCAAAATGGAGCTCGACAAAACCTTCGAAAGCCGCGATGAGATGAACAGGCAGGTCGTGTCGGTGCTCGACGAAGCCGGGCGCACGTGGGGTGTGAAAGTGCTGCGATACGAAATCAAGAACCTGACGCCGCCGGAGGCGATCCTGCGTTCGATGCAGGCGCAGATCACCGCGGAGCGCGAAAAACGCGCATTGATCGCCAAGTCCGAAGGCCAGCGCCAGGAGGAGATCAACCTTGCCGACGGCGAGAAGCAGGCCAAGATTCTATCTTCCGAAGGCGACAAGACGGCGCAGATCAACAAGGCCCAGGGCGAAGCGGGTGCAATCAAGATGATTGCCGAAGCCCAGGCTGAGGCGGTGCGGGTTGTCGGTGCGGCGATTGGCACGACAGAAGGACTCAGTGCCGCCAACCTCAAAGTCGCCGAGCTGTACGTCGCAGCGTTCAAGGAACTGGCGAAGGCCAACAACACGCTGATCATTCCTTCGAATCTCAGCGATGCGGCAAGCTTCGTGGCGAGCGCAATGACCGTGCTGGACCGGGCAAAGCTCGGCGTGGAAGGACACAAAGCCGTGAGGACCTGATGGCGGGTCGCCGGCAGTCCGGTCGCGTTGTTCGGTGCTGCGACGGTATTGGCCCATGAGCAGCACGGGCCCGGGCCGGGTTGTAACCGATGCGCCGTAACCGTTCGGTGCCGCTCGCGCTTTTCGCGCTGCTCGCGCTGCTGTGGGGGTGCGCACAACAACCGCCACGCGCCGGCGCCACCGATGTTTCCGTAGTGGTATTGCCCAGGCCCGATGGCCACGTCGGAGCCGTGGTAGTGCGCCCGCTTGACGGGGGCAAGCCGGTGCTGATCGACAAGCCTTATGTCGAGGCGCGCATGAGCGACAACACAACTGTGCGAAAAGCGTCCATCGATCGCAAGCAAGTAGATCTGGCCTATGCCAGGACGCTGATTGCCCTGCCTGCTGCACCGACCACGTATCTGGTCTACTTCGTGGAAGGCACGGAGGAACTCAAACCCGACGCTAAACGCACGATCGACAAAGTGATGGCCGAACTCGGCACCCGCCCCGCGGCCGAGCTCGCCGTCGTGGGTCATACCGATTTTGTCGGCAGCGACCAGTACAACGACACGCTGTCCCTGCGCCGCGCGCTGCGGGTCAAGGAATTGCTCGCCCGGCGTGGCGTCCCCGCGATGTCAATCCAGGCGGCGGGCCGTGGCAAGCGCGAGCCGCTGGTCAGGACCTCGGACGATGTTGCCGAACTTCGCAACCGGCGCGTGGAGATCATCGTGCGCTAAGCCATCGCCGCAATCAGAAGTCGGGATACAGCTCGCAGACAGCGCGAAAGTATGCAGTCGCGCGACCCTCGCCAACGGTTACTGTCGCGTCTTGGGCGCGTGCGACTGGTTCGGTGAATTGATGCTCTTCGTTATGCGTATCAGAAAAGCGGCCTCAGGGTGACAGTTCGTCTGCCATCCCAATTTTCGCGCCAGCGCGCGCATGGGCTGGTTCTCGGCGAGCACATCGGCGTGGAAATACGCTATCGCGTGGTCGCCTGCAATGGTCGTGATATTGCTCAACAATTGCGTGCCCAGGCCCTGGCGTTGCCAGGCGTCCGCCACCACCAGCGCGACTTCACCGCCATCCGCAGTCGCATCCGCCGCATACTGCACCAAGCCGACGATGCTGCCCGCGCTCGTTTGCGCCACCAACGCCGCTGCGCGCCCGCTTTGGGGGTGTACGAACCGGTGGAGCAAAGCGTCCGGCAGTTCCCGAATGCCCATCATGAAACGGGCAAAACGGCTTTCGGCAGACAGGCCGCGAATGAATCGCTGCAACTCGGTGGCGTCCCGCGGCCGGACCGGACGGATCCGGCACGTGCGCGCGCTGCGCAAGGCCTGCGCCTGAATTAGCTGCACGCGACCGATTCCGTCAGGCGCGCGCCGGCGCGCTGTTGCCGTTGCACCCTCGGGTGCGGCGCCGCCGGTGCGAGAATTGACAGGGATGCGGTTCCGAGAGCGCCGATCAAGGTTCGGCCGGGCTTGCGAATGATGAGCGATTCGCCAGCGCCGACGATCGCGTCCTTCAGGTCGCCTTCCTGCGTGATCCAAAGCGTGCCAGCACGACATAGTACGCGCGTGCCGGCGCCGTCTTGCACCGCAAGCAGGCTATTCGGGGTGAGGGTAAGGGTCGAAGAACCGATATCGATCTGCATGTGGCCTCCTTGATACGAGAAATGCCGGAATCCTCCGTTGACCTGCCGGACATTCCGGTAAATCATTACGCAGATGACATTGTCCGTGGCGTGTGCCAGAGAACAAACGACATTTTGGAATGTTTCGCATGAGCCACACGCATGGCTAGAAAACCGTCCTCAGTGCCTGCGCTGGATCTGTTCAGAGGATTCGAGGCGGCGGCGCGCCACCTGAGCTTCACGCGGGCGGCGGAGGAATTATTCGTGACCCAATCCGCAATCAGCCGGCAGATCCACGCGCTCGAAGAGCGGCTGGGCGTGGAACTTTTCTCGCGCCGCAACCGCGGTCTCGCATTGACGGATGCCGGCCAGCAGATGTATCGCGCGGCCGATAGCGCATTGCGCACCTTGCGTGAAGCGGTTGAGAACATTGCGCCGGCCCAGACGCAGAACATGCTCACCGTGACGTCGTCGGTGGCGTTTTGTTCACTGTGGTTGATCCCGCGGCTGTCCGCCTTTCGCAAAGCGCATCCGCAAGTCGACGTACGCATCGCCGCCAATAACGAAATACTCGATCTGGAGCGCGAGCGAATCGACATTGCCATCCGCTACTGTCCGGCATCGGCGGCCCCCGCCGATTCGATTTGCATGTTCGGTGAAGAGATCGTAGCGGTATGCAGCCCACAGTTGGTCAAGGACCGCACACGGCCGCTGAAATCACCTGCCGACCTTCGTCATCACACGTTGTTGCATTTCGACCATGCGCAAGGGACCAGTCCGTGGAGCATCTGGGGAGTCTGGCTGGCGAATGCCGGCTTGCCGGAACTCAGGCCAGCCGGATCATTGCGCTTTAGCCACTACGATCAGGTCATCGGCGCTGCGCTGCAGGGGCAGGGGGTGGCTCTCGGAAGGCGCCCGCTGGTGGCCAGACTGCTGGCCGATGGCTTGCTGATCGCGCCGTTTCGTGCCGATGCGATGACGGACCGGGCTTATTTCATCGTGCATGCTTCTGCCGCGCGCAGCCGCCGCGTCGTGCAGGATTTCGTCGCGTGGTTGATCGCCGAGAGCGCAGAACTCGCGCGCATGATGCCCAGGAACAGGAAGGGCAGACCGCGGTCGAACTCGGCTTGAAGTGCTTCTGCATCCGCCTTTCGTTCACAGACGTATCAGACTGCGCAATTCGAGTGATTGATTGTCAACGAACCCACTGCCAGGATTGAGACAATGTACAAGTTCATTCAGATTTTCAGTCTGCTGCTGCCCTTCGCTCTTTCCAACGGTGTGATGGCTGGCGAGTCCAGTCCGGTCGCCGCGACGCAATCCAAATCCACGGCGAGCGCGATCTTCGCGGGCGGGTGCTTCTGGTGCGTGGAGGCAGATTTCGACAAATTGCCAGGTGTGTTGAGTACCGAGGCGGGTTATGCGGGCGGCGGTTCGCGCAATCCTACGTACGAACAAGTCAGCCGCGGCGGCACCGGCCATGCCGAAGTAGTACGCGTCATCTACGATCCCGCGCGGGTCAGTTACCCGCAGTTGCTGGATTATTTCTGGCTCCACATCGATCCCACGGTCCAGGACCGGCAATTCTGCGACCAGGGCGACCAGTATCGGTCCGCCATTTTCTACCAGGACGATGGACAGCGCCGCGCGGCCGAAGCAAGCAAGGCCGCGTTGGAGAAGCGCGCCGTGTTGCCGCGCATTTACACCGAGATCGAGCCGGCGGGCACTTTCTATCCGGCCGAGGAGTATCACCAGGATTACTACATCAAGAATCCGGTCCGGTACAAGTTCTACCGGAGCTCCTGTGGCCGCGATGCGCGCATTCGGGAAGTCTGGGGAAAGCAATGAACATGACGCTCTGGGCAAGGCCGGCGCGCAATCTTGAAAATCGGACAAACAGCCCCAAACTATGAACTCCGTCAGACTTGATCGCGGAGCTCCGGTCTCCACGCACATGAAGAAACCGCCCAGCATGGCTACCAAGTTTCAAAGCAGCATCGCAAAGACCGAAGCCATCAGCGGGACTTCGGAAGTGAAGATCATGTTCACTGACGACAGCGGTTTTTCATTTCAGGCCGCAGGAAATGACCCGCAGCCCACCGTAAACGGCGACGTTGCCTCGCTGGCGCAAGAATTCGCGTCCGGCGCGGCCAAATTCACCTTTCTCGCCGCAGGCGTGCAGATGGCTTTCAAGGACGGCAGTTCCTGCAATATGAATTTCGGCAAGCGCATCGGCGCATTGCCGTTGTCGTGACGGGGCCGTCCGGATAGCGCAGCCAAGCCTTCGTGAGGTTTGATCGCGCGGTTGGCGCTTGATCCAGATCGCGCAAGACTGTCGCTGCAAGGTCTCCCACGCGCGGAGCCACTGAACAAGCTAGTAATGCGGAGGAATCTCATCGTATGCATTGCGGGATTCCGCCGGCAGGGAAGCGCGAACCTGTTCGCGCAAGGTCAGCACATCCTTCTGCAACTGTTCGATCTGTTGCTGCTGACGATAGACCGTCTGGTTGAGCGCTTCGAGCAATTCTTCGCTGAAGCTCAGTTTGACTTCTATTTCGGCGAGTCGGGATTCCATGGGCGCTCCGGGGGGGATTGAGACGCGGCTTGAACCAATAGACGCACGTCGCCGCAGGTCACGACTTGGCCCGAGCGAATCTTGGCCGTCTTGCGGCTTTCGGCCTGCCCATCTACCGTCACGCCGCCGGCAGCCACGAGTTGCTTGCCTTGGCCGCCACTGCTCGCGAGACCGCCGAGTTTCAGCAGGTCGCACAGCCGAACGAATTCGCCCGTTAATGGAATTGTGATATTTTTCAATAGATTGACGAAAACCTTACGCCGCGGCGACGTGCACCATGATAACCCGTCAACGAGGATGCCAAACTGAACGTCCGCTCTGCGCGCTCAGTGAGGTGCGCAAAGCCTGCGTCGCCCATGAGCCAAGACAATAAGTCTTGTCAAACAGGGCCCTAACCGGGATGGCACAGGCGCATTGCACAGGCTTTCATGGATTCATCTGTGCTTCACGCTTGCTTGAAGGTGCTCAAGAGCGCAAACTATAGGGTTCCACTCGAAACAACCCGCAGGGACACCGGATGAAAGCCAACATTCTTCAATTTCTGAGAACCAACGGCGAACAACTGGACGCCGAAATTGCCAAGGCACTGCATATTTCCAAACCTCAGGTTCTGACGCATATCTCGGAGCTTTCCGCCGCCGGGGACGTGATTTGCTGCCAGGTCACGCGCTTCCATGGCGGAAAGAAGGTCGAAGGCGTGAGTTGCCGTCTGTCTGCGTACGTGCCGCCCAAGGCGACTGGTCCCAAACCCGGTGCCAAGCGCGCAGCCGCCAATGCGAATGCAAGTGCCAACACGGAGATGAATATCGCATAAGTGCGACTACGACGAGCGAGTCGCAGCCTCCGATGAAAAAACGCCTCGATGTTGCCACATCGGGGCGTTTTTCTTGCCCGTTCGCTGCGTTCAGAGCGGGATCTCGGCAGGTCCAGCCCGCCCTATGACGAATGATTTCCCTGTAGATTGATTGGATTGATCCGGGATAGAGTTCGCTGATGGCTCGGCAAGTGTTGCCGGGCCAGAGTCGAGGGAAAAGCACAACATGAAACGGATCTTCGGCGCCGGATTGAGCGCCATATTGATTGCCGCTGTCGCGTATCCTGCCGGCGCGTGGTTTATCGGTCGCGAAGTTGAAGCCGCGCTTGACGCGCCCTACCGCCAACTGGCGGCCCTCCCCTATCTGAAAGTCGTTGCACGGGAGTTCCGGCGCGGGGTGTTCACTTCGCAAGTGACCGTGAGACTGGAGTTGTTTGGCGAACTTTCCAGATTCATCGAGCAGACGCATAGGCAAAAAGCTGCAGATACCGCGCCGCCTGCATTGCTCAAGCCGTTGCAATTGACGATCAACTCCCGCGTCCGGCATGGGCCCTTGCCCGATGGACGCACCTTTGCCGCGGCGATCGTCGATAGTGAACTGGAAGTTGAGGAGCGCTTCATGCCCTTGCTTGCCAGCGCACTCGGCGAGCTCAAGCTGTTGAGCGTGCGCACGGTCTATCGTTTCGACGGAAGTGGCGAATCGAAGTTTTCGAGCCCGCCCCTCGCATTCAGTGTGCCAGGTGAGTCGCCGGCTGCGAGCGCTCGATTGTCGTGGGATGGTTTCCAGGCGACCCTGCAATTCAGCCCGGATTTTGCCGGTTATCGCCTCGCGGCCGAAGCGCCGAAACTCGAAATCCTGGGTGAAGGCGTGCGCATGCTGATGACCGGCTTGCGCGTCGATACGCAAAGCAAACGCATCCTTCCGGACGAGCCGCTGTTATACGCTGGCAAGCAGGTCATTACGGTTGCGCAAGCGGCACTGGATGCGCCTGGCCTGCCCAACCGCCCGATCGTGCTGAAGCAACTCAGCTACGACGTGCATGTTCCGGTCGACGGGGAATTCATCGACATCACCGCCAGGATCGCCGTGCAGGACATCCTCGTTGGACAAAGCAACTTCGGACCGGCGCATTACGATCTTTCCTTCAAACACCTGCACGTCCGCACGGTCGCGCAACTGCAGCGCGCACTGATGCAAATCTATGCAGATCCGATGGCAATTGCACCAGCGACGCGTGCCGCCGACGCGTTCGGGCATCTGGCAAAACCCGCCCTTAAACTGCTGGAATTCAATCCACAGATCAGCCTTGATCGCGTGAGCTTCCATAGTCCCTACGGCGAAGTGGTGATCGCTGCCCAAGCCAGGCTGCTGGATGCCGGGCCGCAGGATTTTGAGCAGCCGGCTCAGTTGATGGCCAAGCTGGAGGCGAGCGCCAGCGTCACCCTTCCCGAAGTGTTGTTGGCGGCGCAGTGGGGCAGGAGCCCCGCGGCGGCCGACGCCGTACAGGGGCAGATCGCCGCGCTCATCGAGCAAGGCTATATTCGGCGCGAGGGCGCGATGATCAAGTCATCGATCGCTTTCAGCGGCGGTCAACTCACGGTCAATGAGAAGCCGTTCGATCCGCGTGTTCTGCAAGCGCGACCAGCGGAGCCTCCATCGACCCTGCAGAATCGTCCTGGCGTGAGCCGACCGTTGTACGTGCGGTAACGCCTGGCTTTTGTTGCAAGCGCGCGCGGTGAAGGCGCTAGCGGTCCCAAAGCAACGCGGGCACCCGTGGTGCCCGCGTGAAACCAAAACGCGATGTTGTGGCGAACTACTGCAACTGCTGAATGCCCGCCAGCAGCCAACCACTGCGGCCATTCACCGGCTTGGCGAGATTCCATACCTCTGCAAAAGGCGCCGGGTCGCCGCCATCTTCGCGCAGCGTGCCGGTAAAACGCACGCTGGCAAGATATTCAGTCGGCGTAGTCTCGATACCCAGCAGCGTGGCATCGAGCTGCTCGATGTCGGTCTTGTCGATGGTGCCGGCGCTCTCGTCTTTCTGCATTTTCATTTCCGCGAACACTTCCGGCGTTGTGAAGCTGCGGATGTCGTTGAAATCCTTGGCGTCCCATGCAGCCTGCAGGCGCGTGAAATAAACCTTCGCATTGCGCAGAAACGCCACATCGTCGAAGTCGGCGGGCACGTTCCAGGTGGACACGGCGGCTGGCGTTGCGCTCGAAGCTGCCCGCAATGGCTCGCCATAGATATTCGTGGACGAGCCGGAGCCCGCGGCGTACGGCGCCGAAGATTGCACAACCGGACTGGGCTGCTGGCGGAAAATACCCGGAGCGCGATCGGGTGTCACCCTGCCGCGGGCGGCGATTACCCGCCAGAGCACCACCCCGGCGAGGACGAGCAATCCGATCATGAGCACGCTGCCCAACGCCGAGGCAAAGGGACCCATCAATCCGAAATGTGACAGCAGGGCCGAAATACCCAATCCAGCCGCCAGGCCACCGAGCGCGCCCATCCAGCGGTTGCCGGCGGGTTGTGGGGCCGCGGCGGGCGCAGGAGCGGGCGTTGCTGCCGCGCCTTGGCTGGGTTGCTGCGGCGGCGTGGCCTGCCGGTTAACGTTCTGTGACTGGCGCCCAAAGCTTTTGCCACCCCCGAGGCGGCGCGCCTCGGCATCTTGCATGAACAGCGTGAACCCCAGCAGGACGACCAGCACGGACGCAGCGCTCGCAAAGGTTTTATGCCAAACGTTCAAAATAGAGGTCATAACGGGATTGGAAGTTGTAAACAAAAAGCATTCTAACCGACGATTCAAATATGGGGGCGGGGCAGTGCCGGTTCAAGTCTGGCAGCGCAAGTCGTCGTAGCCTTTTCGATGATACATGGCAAACCGGTTGTCCCAACACAACATGCAATCGCCATCGATGCTTATAGACAAATTGCCGCTGCGTGTTCAACAGCAGCGCTTGCAGCCTGCAAAGCGCGCGCAGCAATCGGACGATATTTCAATGATTGCGGCGGCGCCAGGCGGGCATACCGAAGCCAATTGCCGCGCCCACGGCAAGCGCAATAGCGCTTACCGAGACCGGGCGGCTGCGCGCAATGGACTGCATGCCCGCGCCCGCCCGACGAAGCTGCGTACCGGCCCCGCCGGCGAATTCACTGGCCGTGGCCATGGTGCCGGCGGTAGCTCCGGCAACTTTATCCCGCGCCGTGCCAGCGCTTCGCGATAGCAAGCGACGGGTGTCGTGCAGTTTCTCGCGAGCGCCATTCAGGGCGCGCGAGAGCCGTGCGGGCGAGCCTGTGCTGTAAGAATAGCGCGTGGTGAAGCGCCGACGTGCCGCAAATAGTATTCCAATCACGCCAGCGCCGGCGATGGCTGCAGGCACGGGATAGCGGCGGACGAGTTCTCCGGCCTTGAGTACATAGCGGCCGGCCTCATAGCGGGACAGGGTGTCGATGCCGTCGCGAATCAACTCTCGCGGCGCCAAACGGTGCTCGAGCTCGCCCAGAGTATTGTCCAGGCGCGCCCTGATGCGATTGATTTCGGCTTCGATCTGTGCAGCAGTTCTCATGGAAATTCCCTCACTTGATGTGGTCTTTCACGACTTCGGCGTCGCGCTGCAGCGCCCGGACCGTACGCGACGATTTCAGATTCCCGGCCTGGAGCTTTTTGCGTCCGGCAGATAGCAGCAACCAGCCTGCAAGCAATACGAGCGCGCCGACCAGCAACGGGGACAACCATGGGGCTTGCGCTTCCGGCAAGACTGTCGCCACCAACGCAACGATGCCCAGCAGCACGAGCAAAACGCCTGCGAAAAGTACTGCACCGCCGATTGCCAGCGCGCCAATACCGCTGCCAACCTCGGAGATCTTTTCGGACAACTCCGCTTTCGCGAGTTCCGCTTCATCGCGCAGCAAGTTTGCGGATTGGCGCCACAAATCGGAAACGAGCCCGAGCAACGGGCGTCGGGTATATCGGCTATTCGACAAAGTTTCCATTGGCGCACTCCTTTCAATCAGTGAATGGGCGACCGCGCCACAGCCTGCAAGCCAGGTCGCAAGTCAGACAAAAGGCAATATGCGTGCCGAACCGACTCATGAGACATGACACAACCAGCCTGGTTCTTGCACGCCGAGCGCACAGGCATTATCCATATCGGACCAATGGCTTACGCGAAACCCACCTCCGCACAACGCGTCCGAGCGCCGCCCTGGCGTGCCGTCCATCAATACAATAGTTTGTAATTTTTGCGCTGCCTGAAGGGCGCGCGAACTCCTCCCCGCAGGCGGTCGTCGGCTGGCGAGGGGTGTGTCAAAGCTTGCGAATGCGCTGCGCACGCACAACGATTTCCTGCTGCTCGAAGCGCTTCTCCAGGGCGGTTCGGTACTGCCGCCACCATTCTGGATCGAGCGAATCGGTCATGACCTCACAGACCACGATATCGTCGCGCGCAGTCTTACCGCGTCCATCTTTCCAAAGGCCGGTCGCTGGTGCCCTCGTGTACAGCGTCACCCCTCCGAAGCGTTCGCCGAGTTCGCGGGCGACGAGATCGAGGGCCTCGCGTTGCAATCGAAAAGTCCCGACATGGACGGGCAGCAGCAGTTGCACGAGAACCATGCATGCTCAGATTACGCCACGGCGAGCTTGGTTCACCAGGGTACCTGCGCTGCGAACATAGCCCTACGGTATTTTCAAGTTGTCGCCACGCCCCGCGCGGCCCATTGCCGGCACTGAACTCAAACGCGCAGCGCTGGCCAAACAAAACACAGCAAATCCAGGACTGGACAATGAATAGAGGATGGCCCGAGCATCTTTGGGTCGTGCGCCATGGTCAAAGCGCCGGTAACGTCGCTCGCGATGCCGCTCATGACGCTGGCTTGCCTGTCATCGATATTGCCGAGCGCGACATGGATGTACCCTTGAGCCCGCTTGGTCACCAACAGTCCGCCGCACTCGCGCGCTGGTTTGCCTCGATGCAGCCGGATTTGCGCCCTACCACGCTGATGGTATCGCCCTATGTGCGCGCACGGCAGACCGCGGGGATAGTGCAAGACGCGGGGGGCTTGCATCCGGACGCATCGAAGCCCCTGGTCGATGAGAGGCTGCGCGAGAAAGAGTTCGGCATTCTGGATCGGCTCACGCACGCCGGCATCGTAACGCGGTTTCCGGATCAGGCCGAAGCGCGGCTGCGGACCGGCAAGTTCTATCACCGCCCGCCGGGTGGCGAGAGCTGGTGCGACGTGATTCTGCGCCTGCGCAGCGTGCTCGATACCATCAGCCTGCATTATTCGCACCCGGGCTCGCGTGTACTCATCGTTGCCCATCAGGTGATCGTGTTGTGCCTGCGCTATCTGATCGAGGAATTGGAGGAAGATGACATTCTTGCCATCGATCGCGAGGGCGATGTGGCGAATTGCGGCGTAACGGAGTATGCACTCATGCGCGCTGCGAGTGCGCCGGGCGCGGAGCGCGCCCGCCTGCGTCTGGTGCGCTATAACTTCGTTGCGCCGCTCGAAGGAGCGGGCGCGGCCGTGACCGCAACACCCGACGCGCCGGTGGCGCCGCGGTGAGCGCCGCAGGGCGGCATCGCATGGTGACCCGGGCGCTGTTGCGCCGGATGCCATTGCCGGCATTTCCGGAAGACGGCGACAAGGAAACTCGAGGCCGCGTGCTGGTCATCGGCGGCAGCATGTTGACGCCCGGCGCGATTCTGCTGGCGGGCACTGCCGCCTTGCGCGCCGGCGCAGGCAAGTTGCAACTGGGCACTGTGCAAGGCGCCGCGGTGCACCTCGGACTCGCGGTGCCGGAATCGCTCGTTTTGGGGCTGCCGGCGCGCAACGGCGAAATCGCTGGGGCGCGCGCCGCCAACGTGCTGCGCCAGCATGCAGCGCGAGCCGACGCGGTGCTGGTCGGGCCCGGCATGGCAGTGGGACGTTCCGTGAATGCGCTGCTTAGTGGGCTCGTGTCCGGGCTTGGCGCAAAAGCGCTGCTGATTCTCGATGGCGCGGCCGTCATCGGACTGCGCGACAACGGAAAGTTGCTGGGCGCATTGCCCGGTCGCGTCGTGCTTACGCCTCATGCCGGCGAGGTCGCATCGCTGATGGGTATCGAACGGCACGTGGTTGAGCAAAATGCGCCTGCAATCGCGCGGCACGTGGCGAAACAGTTCGGTGCCGTCGTCGTGCTTAAAGGCGCGCAAAGCTGGATCGCGGAGCCCGGCGGGGCGCTGTTCTGTTTCACCGGCGGGTCGGTCGGCCTCGGAACCTCCGGTTCGGGCGACACGCTGGCCGGCATTGTCGCGGGTCTCGCGGCGACGGGCGCGACGTCATCCACTGCGGCGTTATGGGGGGTGTGGGCGCATGCTGCGTGCGGGGCTTTGCTGTCAAAGCGCGTGGGGCAAGTAGGTTTTCTCGCGCGCGAACTGCTCGCGGACGTGCCCGCGCTTTTGTGCAACGAGCGCGTACGATGAGCGGCACGATGCTCGTGCAGGAGAGAAATGGCGCGCGCAGCCACCGCGCAAGCACAGAGCGCTTCCGCGATCGCTGCATTGCGCTAGACTGGGGACGTACATACCGACTCCAATGACGCCGACCCCTAAAGTACGCAAGCATTTCTCGATGATCCGCGGTATGCATCTGGCGGACTTGTTTACCCTGGCCAACGCGGCGTGCGGGGTCGCCGCCGTGTTTTTCGCCATGGCCTACGTGGGCAGTCAATCGCTGCATCATTTCTTCGCCGCCGCGGCGCTTGCACCCGCAGCCTTCGCCTTTGATGTGCTTGATGGGCGCATCGCGCGTTGGCGGCATACGCACTCGGCGCTCGGCAGGGAGCTCGATTCTCTGGCCGACGTCATTTCATTCGGCGTCGCGCCGGCAGCGCTCGGCTTTGCAGCCGGACTACACGGGGTGTGGGACTGGGCAGCGCTCATCTACTTCGTGTGTTGCGGCGTGAGTCGTCTGGCGCGCTATAACGTTACTGCCGAAGAACTCTCGGCGGGCACCGAGAAAGTCGCCTATTTCGAAGGAACGCCGATTCCGACCAGCGTGCTGCTCACGAGCGTGCTGGCGCTCGCAGCATGGCAGAACAGGTTGGGCGACGAACTCTATGGCGGGGTCTGGTCGATCGCGGGAGGGGAGTTGCATCCGCTGGCATTGCTGTTCGTGCTCTCCGGTACGTTGATGATCAGCAAGACGCTGCGTATCCCAAAGCTCTGACGCTTCGCTGACCGGTCGGTCGAGCCTCCGGCAATTTCTACAGCGCGTTTGTAAAGTTTGAAGCAGCACGCAGCCGGTGCGCTATATTCCTTTCGTGTGACGCTGCCCGGGACGCCACATCGCCATGCGCGCCCTGGCAATGATCTTGCTGACGTCCGCGGGTAGCTTTCACTTCGGAGGAGCGTTGTCATGAAACCCCACACGCAGGCAGTCAGCAAGGGCAGAAACGGTTCGCGAGCGAACCCGGCGCCGATGGAACAACCGCAGCCCCCATTTCCCGAACAGCACCAGGAAAGCCCGGGGCTCGAGTCGCTGCTCGAGCCGTTGCCGCGCTATCAGGCGGAGGCTTACCGGGCTGCGGGCAAGCTCAAAGGTAAAGTGGCGTTGATCACGGGCGGAGACTCCGGCATCGGACGCTCCGTTGCCGTGCTGTTTGCACGGGAAGGCGCACAAATCGCCATCAACTATCTCGCGCAGGAGCAATCCGACGCCGAAACCACATGCCGGGAAGTCGAGGCCCACGGAGCGAAATGCATACTGCTCCCCGGCGATCTGTCCAGCGCCGCATTCTGCAAACAACTCGTGCAGGACACCGTGCGCCAACTCGGGCAACTCGATATCCTGGTGTCGAATGCCGCCTACCAGCGGCGCAAAGATGCCCTCGAAGAACTCACGGACGAGGAACTCGAATACACCTTCAGCACCAATATCTATGCTTACATGCGCCTCGCGCGCGCCGCGCTGCCGTTGATGAAGGCCGGCGGCGTCATCATCGCAACGAGTTCGGAAACAGGTATTTTCGGCTCGAAACAATTGCCGGACTACTCAGCGACCAAAGGCGCGATCAATGCTTTTACGAAAACTCTGGCAATGTCGTTGATACCGCGGCGCATCCGCGTCAACGCGGTCGCTCCCGGGCCGGTCTGGACGCCGCTCAATCCTTCCGATGGGGGCCTTTCCGAAGAAGGCGTGTCGAAGTTCGGGCAAAAGAATCCCATGGGACGTCCTGCACAGCCCGAAGAACTGGCGCCGGCTTACGTCTTCCTCGCATCCAACGCCGATTCATCCTATATCACGGGCACGGTCCTGCAGGTCATGGGCGGTGAAACGACAGGCGGATAAGTCTGCACGAAAAATCTCGCATCTCTCACGCCACCGTCCAGGATGATCGACAGGTGTTCCGCTTTTCAATAGCACGCGCCCGTCTTCACAACGGAAGCGATTGACCCGCGCGCAGCGCGGCTATAATGTTCCGCGTCGCGTGTCCACGCTCGCGGTGGCGCGCAATGACGAACGCGAGCGCCGCCCGCGCATGTCGACAAGCGGTTCATCGTTGCGTCGTATCGTCGGGCGCAGGCATTGCCGGCGGCCTGACGAGACCGACCATAGAACAATTAGAGCCGGGTCGGATGAAGATCGTGTCTAAACGCAGTCTTTGCAGACTGGGCGTCGGGCTGTTGGCCGCCTGCCTGCTCGCGGCCTGTTCGCCTTCCGGGCAACGCCTGAAGCTCGCGACCGGGCCGCAGGGGGGCACCTGGTATCCGTTTGGCGGTGCACTCAAGAGCATCATTGAGGCGCGAATGGCGCAAGTCTCCATTCAGGTCATGCCCGGTGGCGGCATCGCCAATGTGCTGGCCGTTGAAAAAGGGCGGGCGCATATTGCGCTGGCCAATTCAGTTTCAACGGTCGACGCGATCAATGCGCAGCCGCCCTTCAAATCCCATGCGACCCATGTGTGCAACGTTGCGACGTTGTATCCCCAGTATTTTCAGGTGGTGACGCTTGCGGACGCGGGTCTTACCGATCCCGCGAATTTTCGCGGAAAAGTGCTTGGCACGCAGATGCGCGGCAATACCGGCGAAGCCATCACTGCGCATCTGCTCAAGGCTTACGGCATGACCTACCAGGATCTCGGAGGCGTGAGCTACGGCTCGTACACGGATTCGATCACGTTGATGAAGGACGGCAATGCCGACATCTTCACCGTGGGCACTTCGATTCCGGCCTCCTCGGTCATGGATCTCGCGAGCGCCCGCGACGTCCATGTAGTTTCCCTGTCGGACGCTGGCATCCAGCGCATGCGCGAACTCAACGCCGGTTATGAGCGGGTGGAAATTCCAGCGGGGACTTATCCGCGGCAGGACAAGCCGGCCGTAACCGTGGGCTACTGGACGCACATCATCGCGCGCTGCGACCTCGGCGACGAGATCGTCTATGACCTGCTCGACAGCGTGTATGCGCGGATTTCGGATCTTGCCACCATTGCGCGCGCGGTGAAAAATGCAACGCCCCAGAGCATGGGCCGCGAGATCGGCGTGCCGATGCATCCCGGGGCAGAGCGCTGGTATCGGGAGCGCGGCGCCGCGCCAAGCCAGTCGCCTGGCCGCTCACCATGAGCCAGACCAGCGATCCAGGGACACAAAGAATGACCTGGCCGAAAACGCTGCCTGGTTGGCTCATCCTGGGCGTGGGTTTGGCCATGTCGGCGTTTCATCTCCATGTCGGCTGGTACGGGCCGCCCGACGCACTCACGTTGCGCAGCGTACATCTGGCGTTTGCGCTCGTTCTCGCCTTCCTGATTCTGCCGGCGCGAAGCGCCGGCGTTCCGGAGCGCCCGCGCTGGCTCGAAGCCGCGCTCATCGTTTTGTCGCTGCTGGCCTGCGGCTATCTGACCGTCGAGCGCGACTATGTCATCAACCGCATGATCTATGTCGATACGTTGAAGCCAATCGACTGGGTGTTTTCGATCGCCACCGTGCTGCTGGTGCTGGAGGCCACGCGCCGGGTGATCGGCCTGACGTTGCCGCTGACCGCGGTGGTGTTTCTGGCCTATGCGTTGACCGCGGGGGGGATCGACCTAGAGCTGCTCGCCGAGCAGATGTATCTGGGCACCGAGGGCATTTTCGGTATTCCAATCTATGTTTCGGCCACTTATGTGATGTTGTTCATCGTGTTCGGTGCCCTGGTCGAGCGTACCGGCACCGGACAGCTGTTTATGGATTTCGCCATGAGCTTGACCGGCCGAGCCGCGGGTGGCCCTGCCAAGGTAGCGTGCATCACCAGCGGCATGTTCGGCACGGTGTCGGGCAGTGCGGTGGCGAATGTGATGACGACCGGCACATTCACTATCCCAATGATGAAGCGCATCGGGTATCCCGCCTCCTTTGCCGGCGCCGTGGAGGCGGTCGCTTCCACCGGCGGCCAGATCATGCCGCCGATCATGGGCGCGGCGGCGTTCATCATGGCCGAGTTCCTCGGCATCAGCTATCTGAGCGTGACCGTGTACGCGCTGCTGCCGGCACTGCTTTATTACCTGGCGCTGTACATGACGGTGCATTTCGAGGCCAAGCGCCTGGGCATGAAAGGTCTGCCCAGATCCGAACTGCCGAGGGTCGGACAGGTCCTCAGGGAACGCGGCCACTTGTTCCTGCCCTTGGTGGTGATTATCGGCGTACTGCTTTCCGGACGCAGCGCGCCATTTGCCGCGTTGTGCGGCATCGCGTCCACCATTCCGACGGCGCTGCTGCGCAAGACGACGCGCCAGTATGTTCGACTGGATAATATCTTGCAGGCGCTCGAGTCGGGCGCGCGCAATACGGTGTCGGTTGCATTGGCATGCGCTTGCGCCGGCATCGTGATCGGGGTGATTTATCTCACCGGCCTGGGACTCGAATTCACCGACCTGGTGCTCTCCGTTGCGGGTAGCCATGTCTTGATCGCACTGCTACTGACCATGGTTGCCGGCATCGTGCTGGGCATGGGCATGCCCACTGCGCCTGCCTACATCATGCAGACCGCGCTGCTGGTGCCCGCGCTGGTCAAGCTCGGCGTGATGGTCGAGGCCGCGCACATGTTCGTGTTTTATTTTGCAATTCTTTCGGCTATCACCCCGCCGGTCGCCCTGGCCGTCTATGCCGCCAACGGCATTTCCCGGGCCGGGCTCTGGGAGTCGAGCGTTGATGCGCTGCGCCTGGGCGCGTGCGGCTTCATCATTCCATTCATGTTCGTGTTCGGCCCGTCGCTGCTCATGATCGGCACGCCGCTAGCCATCGCGACGACCACTGTGACCGCCACGGTCGGGGTCACGTGCCTTGCCGCGGGCTTGTCGGGTTACCTGATCGGCGCGGCGTCAGCGTGGCAACGGGCGTTGCTGATCGCGGCGGCTTTCGCCCTGATCAAGCCCGGAATTCTCACAGATCTGATCGGGTTCGGTCTGATTGCAGTGGTGCTTGCGGCGCAGTTCGCCGCCGTGCGTGCGCTGCGATCGCGAAATTCATAAGGCCGAGTGTGGCGATCAAGCACCGAAAAAAGAAACGCCCCGATCGCATGCGCGACCGGGGCGTTTTTTTGCTGCCAGGCACTCCGGCCTAATTGCCAGCCAGACTCCTGAATCCAGTGGTTGATCCAGTTTCAGACGGCTTGCGACCGGTACTGCCTTGGTTGTCTCTCACGGGATCACCTCCTTTCAAAGTTGCGAGCGGCCAGTGTAGCAAAACACAGGGGGTCTGCAACAGTCCGACCGGCTATCGCGTTGGCAATTTCCGGCGGCTCTTCCCCGGGAACTAAGCAATGCAATAGTCGTCTTTCTACGCTGGGGCGGGGACGCAATCAGGCAGGTGGGGCGAAACCGTGACGCCGGTGTCTGTCGTGACAGCGGCGTTTGTGTGCTTCTTGCGCACGATTATCAAGAGGAGTGATCCACATGGTCAAAAAAGCGTGGGCGGTTTGGAAGGGAAGCATCAAGGAGGGCGGGGGCACCATCTCGACCGAGACCGGCGTGCTGCGCGACGCGCCTTATGGGTTCAAGGCCCGCTTCGAAAACGGCAAGGGCACCAACCCGGAGGAACTCATCGGCGCTGCCCATGCGGGATGCTTTTCAATGGCGCTGTCGCTGATGCTCGGCGCTGCGGGACTGACACCCGAGAAAATTGAAACGCATGCCGCCGTCACGCTTGACAAGGTCGGCGAGGGCTACGAGATCACGGCGAGCCATCTCAGCGTAAAAGCCAAAATTCCCGGCGCGCGCGAAGCGCAATTTCAGGAAATCGCGGAGAAGGCCAAGTCAGGCTGTCCGGTATCGAAACTGATGAACACCAGGATCACCATGGAGGCGAAACTCGAAAGCTGACCAGTCAGGGCAATGTGGGCGCGGGGAGACCGCTCAGGCTGGCGACCAGCGACATTAATTCGCGCGCCTCGAATGGTTTGGGCAAATGCGCCTGGTAGCCGGCCTGGATCGAGCGTATCCGATCGTCCGAACGGGCAAACGCCGTCAGCGCCACCGCCGGAGTGGTCACGCCGCGCTCGCGCAATGTGCGCATGAACGAGTAACCGTCCTGCTCCGGCATTCCAATGTCGCTCACAATCACATTTGGCGCAAACGTCGGAATCAACTGCAGGGCTTCATTCGCCGATCCGGCCACGGCAGGAACCGCCTCGCACGATGCCAGAAAGCGCTTGAGTAATTCCCGCGCGTCGGGCTCGTCATCTACGACAAGCACCCTGACGCCGCGCAATTGCAATGGTGCCATGCCGGCGTCGGCGGCCGCGATCGTCGGCTGGGGCGCAGGAACTTCCTGGTCGCTGTTCCTGAGCGCCCGCATCGGCAGTTTGACAACGAATGTGGCACCATGGCCTTCGCCGGGGCTCGTCGCACTCACGGTACCACCGTGCATTTCCATGAGGCTTTTGACGATCGACAGTCCCAGTCCAAGGCCGCCGTGTTTTCGAGTCGGAGAACTGTCCGCCTGGCTGAAACGCGAAAACAGATTTGGCAGGAAATCCGCGCGGATTCCCTGACCGGTATCGGTAACGCTTATCGCCAGATCCGACCCCTGCCGTTCCAGCGCCACGCGCACCGTGCCATCCTTGTCGGTGAATTTGATGGCATTGGTCAGCAGATTCCAGAACACTTGCTGCAGCCGGCTCGGATCGCCGCTGACCAGACTGGCCCGCGCATCCATGAACTTTTCCAGCTTGATGCCTTTGGCCTCCGCTGCCGGGCTGACCGATTCCATGGCGGCGTCGATGATTTCCTCGACGTCGACCTTCTGTATGTCAAGCCGGACTTTGCCGGAGATGATGCGACTGACATCGAGCAGATCTTCGATCAGCTGCGTTTGAAGGCGAACGTTGCGGTCGATGACCCCGAGTGCATGGGCCAGTGTTTTTGGATCGTCCTTCCCCGCGAGCAGCAATTGCGTCCAGCCGAATATCGCATTGAGCGGGGTGCGCAATTCGTGACTGAGTGTTGCCAGGAATTCATCCTTGACCGCGCTCACGCGCTCGGCCTCCTGGCGCGCGGCGCGCTCGCCGTCGAGCAGCAAACGCCGTTCCTCGGCGCCGAGTTTTTCTTGCGTGATGTCCCGCGTCGTACCCTCGAAGCGCGTGGCGTCGCCGTTCGTGTCGTAGAAGGTCCGACCCACGGCACGTACCCAGCGGATGCGCCCGTCCGGGGCTACCGTGCGATACTCGATATCATATTTCTTTCCTTCATAGACGCACTCATGTACCGCGCGGCGGGTGCGTTCACGGTCATCGGGATGCAGCAGTTCATAAAACGCGTCGAACGTGATGCCCTGAAATTCGGGACCGACCCAAAAATGGGCTTTGCAGCGGTCATTCCAGAATATTTTCCCCTCTGGCAGCTCGCAGTGGAAGGTGCCGAGTTCGGACGCTTCCACGGCCAGTTCAAGCTGCAACTGGAGTTCACGCGCCGTCTGTTCGGCTTGCCGGATGGCATCGATCTGGTCGCGAATCTGATACTGGCGCAAACGGCCGCGGATTGCGCCTTGCATAGCGCTGGCCAGCGAGCGCATCGGCGCGGGGCGTTCCAGTACCGTCACATTGCGCAGCGACGCCATCATGCGCTGGCCGGCAGGGGAATCGATGGCGCCTGGCATCATGATGACCACCGGGAGTTCCGACCATGCCGGCTGATTGTCGAGTGCAAAGAGCAGCGCGTTGACACCCTCGGCGGTGAATACTTCATCGGTGAGCAGCAGCGCGCCAGCACCCGCGGCGAGCTCGCGGTTTAATTCGTGCAGGGTGCGCAGCGGGCAACATTCCAGCCCGGCTTTTGCCAATATGCGGGCGGTGATCTCGCCATCGCGAGCCGTAGGCGCCAGCAGCAGCACGCGAGTGTCATTGCGCGCAATCGAAACCGAATCCGTTCGCATCATTGCGTTCGTGAGGAACTTGGCGCGCCCGCTTCCTCGGGGACCCCTGTCAGAATGCCGCGCAGCTGGGTGAGTGGCTCGCTCAGCGTGATCCCGGCGCTGCCGAATCGCAGTTCGCGAATGGTTTCCTCGTGCGCGCCGCTGCGTTTTTTGACGACCGAGACGGCTTTCTTGACCTTGCCAGCGTGCTCGAAGAAGCGCAGCAGGATCACGGAGTCTGCCAGGTAGCTGGTGTCCACGGGGCTCGACATGTGCGATCCGACCAGGCCGTGCTGGGCCGCGACCATCAGCGTGGTCACCCCCAGTCGCCCCAGATAGCTCAGCATCTCGTGCAACTGGTTGATGAGAAATCGCTCATCCGGCATTGCATTCAGATAGCCGTTGAGGCTGTCGATGACGACGACTTTGGCGTTGTCGCGCTCGACACTGTCCCGGACCAGTTGCACGAACTCGCCCGGGGAAAGTTCTGCCGGATCGATCTGTCGCAGCGTTATCTGACCTGCGCCGCGGCCTTCCTCAAACTTGATACCCAAGCTCCCGGAACGCAGTTTCAGCGTGTGCACGCTCTCGTCGAAAGCAAAGATGGCGGCGTGATCGCCGCGCTGCGCCGCGGCCACGGCATACTGGACTGCGATGGTGGATTTTCCCGAGCCCGCCGGGCCGAGCAGCAACGTGCTGGTTCCGCGCTCGGGCCCGCCGCCAAGCAGCGTATCGAGGGGGGTGATTCCGCTTCTGATCGGTCCCATGGCAAATGCATCGCCATGCTCCGCGGCAATAAGCCGGGGATAGACCACCAGACCGCCGCGCAGAATCGTAAAATCATGGTATCCGCCGCGGTATTCCGACCCCCTGATCTTCATCACCCGCAGGCGCCGGCGCGCGGTGCCATAGAGCGGCGCGTGCTGTTCCAGCGAAATAACCCCGTGCGCAATGCTTTGCAGTTGCAGATCCGAATCTTCGGAAGTGTGGTCGTCGAGCAGCAGAACCGTGCATTGCCGGCCGATGAAAAAGGATTTTAGCGCGAGTATCTGCCTGCGGTAGCGCAGGGAACTTTGCGCGAGCAGGCGCAGTTCGGACAGCGAGTCGAAAACCACACGTTGCGGGTTGACGCGGGCGACGGCATCCAGAACTCTGCCGACGGTCGCGGCGAGTTCGACTTCTGACTGCGAGAACATGGTTACCTGCGATTCGCTGTCCAGTTCCGCCTCGTTGGCAGCCATTTCGACGACGTCGATGCCGTCGAGCGACCAGCCGTGGGACCGCGCTCCCTCGAGCAGTTCTTCCCTGGTTTCCGACAGTGTTACGTAGAGGCATTTCTCTCCGGCCTTTACGCCTTCGAGCAGATATTGCAGCGACAGCGTCGTTTTGCCGGATCCCGGGTCGCCGTCCAGAAGATACAGACGGCGGCTGGGCAATCCACCGCTCAAAATGTCGTCCAGACCGGGCACCCCGGTGCGCGAACGCTCGATTGCAATACTGTCCGTCTTCGCCATGTCCTGCTCAATCCCTCTCAAGTTCGTTATGCTCTCGCGGGCGGTAACCCAAATGGACCGCGATTCTGGCTCGGAAGTTTCCCCCGCGGCAACACCAGCGCGACCGGCAATCAAAGTTTTCCTTTTGCCGCAGGTGTTTGGTATGGTTGCCTGCTTTGGGAGGGGGCATGAGCGGTTTCACGGAGTACGAACGCTATGATGGGCTGGGGCTGGCCGACCTGGTGCGTCGCAAGCAGGTCTCGCCCTTCGAATTACTTGACGCCGCCATCGAACGCGTCGAGGCGCGCAACCCGGCGGTAAACGCGGTGATCATGAAATTGTATGATTACGGCAGACAAGCCATCGGCACTAGCACCAATGGGCCGTTCGGCGGAGTTCCTTTTCTGATGAAGGATCTGACCTCGCCAGTCGCCGGGGTGCGCATGACGCGAGGGTCGAGGTTTTTCGCCAACACGCCACCCTCGCCGATGGATAGCGAGCACGTGAAGCGGTTGAAGCGTGCCGGTCTGGTCATTTTCGGTCGTACCAACACCTGCGAGCTCGGCCTGTCGCTGACGTGCGAACCGCAACTATACGGTCCGACGCGCAACCCCTGGAATCTCGCCCACATCTCGGGGGGCTCCAGTGGTGGTGCAGCCGCTGCGGTGGCCGCGCGCATGCTGCCGATGGCGCACGCTTCCGATGGATTTGGTTCGATCCGTGCGCCGGCTGCCTGTTGCGGGCTCGTCGGCCTCAAACCCACGCGCAGCCGCAACACCTTTGCGCCTTTCGCCGGAGAAGGGCTCGGCGGCGTTTCGACCGAGCACGCCGTGACGCTGAGCATTCGCGATAGCGCCGCGCTGCTCGACGCCACCGCCGGCCCCGGTCTTGGCGACCCTTACGCCGTGGCGCCGCTGGCGCGCCCGTTGCTGCAGGAAGCAGGGGCGCACCCTGGCAAACTTAGGATCGCATGGACCGCTGCGGCTCCCAACGGTGCCAAAATCGATGCGCAATGCCTGAAGCTGCTGGCTTCGACCGTCGCACTTTGTGCCGATCTCGGACATACCGTCGAGGAGTGCGATCCGGATGTCGACGGCGCGTCCATCGTGCCAACTTTTCTGACGCTGGCATCGGCCAATACTGTCGTGAACCTTGCCGGACATCCGACGGCGGGTCGCGCGGCGCGCGCGGACGAGGTCGAACGTATCACCTGGCTGACCGCAAAGATGGGCGAAAAAATCGGAGCGGCGGATTATGTTCGCGCCACGCAGTCTGCGCACCGTCTCGGGCGCCAGATGGCGGCTTTCCACGAGCAGTGGGATGTGCTGCTGACGCCCGGGCTCGCGTCTCCCGCCGTCAAACTCGGCTGGCTCGACATGATGATGGATGATGTGGACGAGTATTGGCGGCGCGTGTTCGAGTTTTCCCCGTTCACGGTGTGGTTCAATCTGACTGGCCAACCCGGACTCATGCTCCCGCTCGGTCAGAGCCAGGACGGTTTGCCTCTGGCCGTGCAACTCGTCGCGCGTTTCGGCGACGAGGCGACCTTGATCCGGCTTGGCAGCCAGCTCGAGGCGGCACGTCCCTGGTTTAATCGCAAGCCCACGCTCGCGGCATGACGTAGGGATGGCTCCGGCGTGAAGCATCGAGCTTTCCCCAGAGATGGGCCGGTGGGGCACCGGCGTCAGCCTGGGGATGTCTTGCCCCCGAAGATTGTTTGCTCCACTCGACACGTGAGCGCCAACTGATCTGACATCGGGCGGCGCGCCGAAGGAACCAGAGAAATGACTGACAAGTTTTCCGGACAGGTTGTCCTGGTGGCGGGCGGTACGGGCGCGTTGGGCCGCGCGGTGAGTCTCGCATTTCTGCGCGCCGGCGCTGTGGTCGCGGTCACCTATCTTGAACAGCACGAATTCGATACGCTAGCGCGAGACGCCGGCACCCACGGCGCACGGCTGCACGGCCATATTGCTGATGCGACGGACGAGCGGGGGGTTGCCCAGGTGCTCGCGCACATCATCGCCGAGCAAGGGCCGCTCGATGCGCTCGTGAACGCCGTCGGGGGTTACGCGGGTGGCGTCAATTTATGGGAGACGCCCGCCGGAGTGCTCGACCGGATGCTCGCGCTCAACCTGCGATCGGGCTACGCATTGGCGCGAGCTGCGATTCCCGCAATGCTCGAACGCGGGCGCGGTGCCATCGTCAATGTAGCTGCCAAAGCCGCGCTCGATGCGGTAGCAGGTGCCGCTTCCTATGCGGCGTCGAAGTCCGCCGCGCTGGTGCTGTTCGATTCCCTGGCAGCGGAAGTCAGGGGCAGGGGTCTGCGGGTCAACACGGTCTTGCCCAGCGTCATCGACACCCCGGCGAACCGCAGCGCGATGCCGCAGGCGGATTTTTCGGCCTGGCCGAAACCCGATCAGATCGCACAAGTCGTCCTGTTTCTCTGCAGCGACGATGCCAGCGTGATTCATGGCGCGGCCATTCCGGTTTACGGCAATCGCTAAAAAGCTTTCCCAGGGCATCGACGCTCGATGTCGCGACTGCGCGACGGGGTCCGCCTGACCGGACAAGGCGCCATCGCCCTAGCGATGGTTTTTGGCATCGGGTGCGGGCATGCCGAATTCGCGCTGGCATATCTGCGCGAGGCGCTTCACGCCTTCGCGGATGACCTGCTCCGGAGGATGGGCAAAACACAGGCGCAAGCGGCTTCTGCCTTCTTCGGCATCGGTCATCCATTCCGCTCCGGGATTGATCGCCACGCCGGATTGCAACGCCGCCTGCGCCAGGCGCGTGGTGTCCACCCCGGCCGGCAGCTTCACCCATAGGAAAATGCCGCCGGCGGGATAGTTGATCTCGGCGCGCGCGCCGAACTGCTCGCGCAGTGCGTCCACCAGTATGTCGAGTTTGTGGCGCAAGGTCTTGCGCAGCGCGCGCACATGGGAATCGAAATGATCCCGGCAGTATTCCGCGAGGATCATCTGATCGATCGCTCCGGATCCGCCGTCGTTCTTGATCGCGAGTATGCGGCTTAGCAAGGGCCACGCGGCGACGAGGTAGCCGATGCGCAGTGCCGGAGCAATCGATTTGGAGAACGAGCCGATATGAATGACGCGACCGTCGTTGCTCAGGGCGTGCATCGCGCGCGGCCGCTTGCCATCCCATACGAGATCTGCGTAGCACTCGTCTTCGAACACGGGCACGCCATATTCTTCAGACAATGCGAGGATTTCGGCGCGCCGCGATTCGCTCATCACCGTCGCGGTCGGATTCTGCACGGTGGGAATCGTGTAGACATACTTTGCCCGGATGCCGCGCCGCTTCAGATCGGCCAGGGTGCTGCGCAGTGCAGTTGCGCTCAGGCCATCTTGATCCACCGCGACCCCGACGATATTGACACTCAGACGCTGCAGGCGGGTGATGGCGCCGCCGTAGGTCATTTGCTCGACGATGACCGTGTCGCCGGGGGCCAGCAGCACCGCATTGACCAGATCGAGACCTTGCAGCGAGCCGGAAGTGATCAGCACGTCATCCGCCGTGCAGACGATGCCTGCATCCTGCGCGAGTTTGCGAGCGACGAATTCGCGCAGCGGCCGATAACCCAGGGGACCGCTCGCGAGACCGTAGGTCGACAGGGTTTTGCCCTCGCGCCCGAGCACCGAAGCAGCCGCGGCAATCAGGCCGTCAACCGGTACGCTGTCGGCATCATTGTGCCCGCCGACGAAATTGTATTCGGGAAATCCGGTCCAGCGCGCGGAAGCGGGCGGAAGATCCGGGCGCAATAGTTCAGCGTAATCAAACGGGCGTACGGCCATGCGGTCTCCTTGAAGCTTTGGCGCCGGATGCCCCGGCGCGTGCGAATCGAATCTTTCCCTTGGGACGGCGCCTATCGTACCCTGAACCTCCGCCGCATCCGGTCGCGCGATGCACAGCGCTGCAACGACTTGAGCTGGCGCTTGCGATTGTCAGCTTACCCGGGCCTGGGCAAGGGTCTGAAGGCGGATCATCGCCGCCGCGCATTACAATGACGCACCCCGTCATCGAACTTATAGCGGCTTCCAGCCTCCCAACAATATGCAAAGTTTGCGCTTCGATAATCGTTTTGTGCGGGAACTGCCGGCCGATCCAGAGACAGGTCCGCGCCGGCGTCAGGTGCACCGCGCGTTGTATTCCCGCGTGGATCCAACGCCCGTGGCCCAGCCCCGTCTGATTGCCTATTCAACCGAAGTCGCCGCATTGCTTGGAATCAGCCAGGCGGAAATAGAATCCGAACATTTCGCAAGGGTGTTCGGCGGCAATGCCCTCGTCGAGGGCATGCAACCCTACGCGGCAAACTACGGCGGGCACCAGTTCGGGCAATGGGCCGGCCAGCTAGGCGATGGCCGCGCGATAACGCTCGGCGAGATCATCAGCCCGGCCGGCGAGCGCTGGGAGCTGCAATTGAAGGGCGCAGGGAGGACCCCGTATTCGCGCAGTGCCGATGGTCGCGCGGTCTTGCGCTCGTCGATCCGCGAGTTCCTGTGCAGCGAGGCCATGCACCACCTCGGCGTTCCCACGACCCGGGCGTTAAGCCTGGTCGCGACCGGGGAGACCGTCGTGCGCGACATGTGCTACGACGGGCATCCGCGCGCCGAACCCGGAGCGATTGTGTGTCGCGTGGCGCCTTCCTTCATTCGTTTCGGCAATTTCGAACTGCCCACATCACGCGACGACATCGAACTGCTGGACAAGCTGATCGATTTCACCATTCGCCGCGATTTTCCCGAATTGTCCGCGCCAGCCAGCGCTGCTGACGATGCATCGCCCCTGGGTGCCGAAGTGCGGGAGGAATGGTTCACGCAGGTGTGCGAACGCACGGCGCGCATGGTCGCGCACTGGATGCGCGTAGGATTCGTGCACGGGGTCATGAACACGGACAACATGTCGATCCTGGGCCTTACGATCGACTATGGCCCCTATGGCTGGATCGATGATTTCGATCCCGACTGGACACCCAATACCACCGATGCGCAGGGGCGCCGCTACCGCTTCGGCCAGCAGGCACAGGTCGCCTACTGGAATCTGGGCCAGTTTGCCAACGCGCTCGCCCCGGCCTTTGCCAGTGCCGAGCCGCTGCATGCGGGGCTAGGGCGCTTCGTGGACGCGTTCAATGCCGCGGCGACTCAGAACATCGCCGCGAAGCTGGGACTGCTCGAGTGCACTGAAGACGACCACGAGCTCATGCAGGCCCTGCATTCGCTGCTGGTGCTAGGCGAAGTCGACATGACGTTGTTCTTCCGCGGGCTGGGCGAGGTCGATCCCGCCAACCCGTCGCTTGCGCCACTGGAGGCTGCCTTTTATGACCCCACGAAACGCCGCGAGACCGGCCCTGGCTTCGATCGCTGGTTGCAGCGTTATGCCGCGCGCGTCCAGCGCGATGCGCTGCCGTTGGCCGAGCGGCGCGCACGCATGCAGGCCGTGAACCCACGTTACGTTCTGCGCAATTATCTTGCACAACAGGCCATCGACCGAGCTGAGCAGGGGGATAATGCAGGGATCCAGGAATTGCTCGATGTGTTGCGCCGCCCTTATGACGATCAGCCTGGCCGCGAGCAGTTTGCGCAGCGTCGGCCCGACTGGGCGCGCAATAAGGCGGGCTGCTCGATGTTGTCATGCAGTTCGTAATCCAATCCGGCAGCCCGGCCGGCGGGGCAGATCCAAATCTGTCACGTATAAAGTAACACGGAGACTCATCATGGCTACTAAATCCTCAGCAGTGGTCGCGTTCATCTCGCGCGAAGACTACATCGAATATCGTTCGGTTTGCGAAGACGGCGATGTGATGCCCAGCGATTACAAGGTGTTTCTCAAAGACTACAACCAGCAGCTCAGCGAGTTGCGTGCGTCAGGCGTATCGCCCACGCAAATGAATATCAAGCCTGCGGATCTGGTGTCCTGGTGCAAGGCAAATGGACACGCCGTCGACAGCAAAGGCCGTATCGCATATACAAATTTCGTTTTCGAATCGTTGAACATCAGGCGCTGAGCGCCGAGCGTGCCCGCCGCTTCTGCCTCTGTGAGGCTTGCCGGCGGCGACCGCTTTCCTGATGAAGTCGTTGCGAACGCCGCCCGCCGCACGGCTGCAGCTGATGTACCATCGCGGCTTTTCACGAAAAGGTTGAAACCACACATGAGACTCATCGCAATAGGCGCTACCGGAATATTCGCGATCGCAACGTCCGGCACGTTTGCCGCGGAACTTGCCAATGACGAACAAAAAACGCTCTACACCATCGGTGTTGCGGTCAGCCAGTCTCTGAGCGGTCTTGCGCTCAGCGAAGCGGAACTCGAGATCGTCAAGGCCGGCATGACCGACGGGGTGCTGCAGCGTCCCCTGAAAACCGATCCGACCGCCTATGGTCAAAAGGTGCAGCAACTGGTGCAGTCTCGTGCTGCCGTCGTTGCGGAAAAGGAAAAGAAAACCGGTGCGGCGTTCCTGGCCAAATCGGCAGCGGAGTCCGGTGCCAAGAAAACTGCGTCCGGCGCCATCGTCAAGACACTCAAGGAGGGCAAGGGACCCTCGCCCAAAGCATCCGATACGGTGAAGGTGCATTATCAAGGCACCCTGATCGACGGCACTGTCTTCGATAGCTCGCTGCAGCGCGGGCAGCCGGCCACGTTCCCACTCGCTAACGTGATCAAGTGCTGGACCGAAGGCGTACAGGAGATCAAGGTAGGCGGCAAGAGCCGGTTGGTCTGCCCGGCGGCCATAGCCTACGGCGACCGCGGCTCGCCGCCGCATATCAAACCCGGCGCGACGCTGGTGTTCGAAGTCGAATTATTGGAAATCGTGAAGTAAACGGCACGTCGCCGGTTCTGCCGGCGGCGTGAATTACCTAGGCGTGGCGGTCGGGTGTCTTGAAGGGGCCGAGCACCGGTTCGTCTTCGGGCTCGGCGCCATGATAGGTGACCCGCAATGCCTCGTCCTCGGCGTCGTCCCAGGCTTTTGCCGCACGCTGATCGAAGCGGGCGCGGCTGCTGCGCTTCATTACGGCGTCGTAAGCGCGTTCCACGCTGAGACCGCGTTTTTCGATCAATGCCGCCGCCGCCACACAGCCCGCCTCGATATCTTCTTGTGAGGCCTGCGAATCGAAAATCCAGAGTTTCATGATCGTTCCTGCGATAAAAGAGATGCGCGATACGCTGATTCTAGGAAATTATGGGCGCACGTGCATGAAAATAACGCATCGGCGTCTTCAGGCCGAGCGCACGGACCCGCGTCGACCGGACACCGCATTGAGCCGTTGCGGCGCCAGATACTGCTGACGATAGTTTTCGAACGGCATGGTGTCCGCGGCTTCGAGTTGTTGCTGCGCCTCGATCGACTGCCCGGCCAGATGGACGAAGTGTGCTTCGACCTCCGGCGCAAGTGACAGGCGCTTGATCTCGCCTGCATGACGCAACGATTGCGCGGCGGTAAAGCGGACATAGGAGCCGCCGTGTTGCTTGCGCATTTGGCCAAGCAATCGTGCCGAAGGAAGTAAATCCGGCTCATCCAGTGTCTTGACCGCGGCCCGCAGTGCATCGCCGTACGCCGTGCTGCCGTGTGTCGCGTCGAGGGCCGCTGCGATCGGCGCACATTGCGTGGCGAGCTGTTGCCCCCAGTCGCGCAGGCCGACCTTGCTCGCTTGTCGTTCAAGCAGCAGTCCGGGCTCACGTCCGCGTGCCGCCACGCGGTTCTGATTGCGTCCGATTTCCGCGATCTCCTCCGGGGTGTCCGGCGGGCTGTCGGCAAGCAGGCAATGCAGCAGAAAGATGTCGAGCAGCCGGATGGTGGATGCCTCGATGCCAATCGGGCAATACGGATCGAGGTCCATGAGCCGCACCTCGACGTATTCGACCCCTCGCTCGCGCAACGCGTGCAGCGGCCGCTCGCCCGGATGGATGACACGCTTGGCGCGGATCTTTCCGTAGAACTCGTTTTCGATCTGCAACAGACTGGTCGCGAGCTGCCGGTAATCGTCTCCATCGCGAATGCCGATTGCTTCGTATGGCGGATAAGGTTTGGTCAGCGCGTCGAACAGCGAGGCGCCGTAAGTGTCCAGATTGTTGTAACTCACCGCGATGTTGGATTGCGCGTCGCTCTGGTAACCCAGACGTCCCATGCGCAATGACGTGCCATGGGGCAGGTGGTAGGTTCCGGGCGCGAATTCCCGCAACTCATGCGGCCGGCCCTCGATGAATGTCTCGCATACCGCAGGCGACGCGCCGAACAGGTACATCAGCAGCCAGGCATTGCGCCGAAAGTTTCGAATCAGCGCGAAGTAGGCGTCGTTGGGCTCGCCGATGTCACCGAGCGGCCAGACATTTGCGGGCAACGAGAAATTGTAGTGAATGCCCGAAATCATCTGCATGCGCCGGCCGTAGCGGTGCGACAACCCCGTGCGATAGACTGTTTTCAGGCGGCCCACATTGGAGCGGCCGTAACGACCAATCGGGATGACGTCATCGGCAGGCAGTCCGCAGGGCATGCTCGCACACCACATCTGTTCGTCGCCCAGCGCGCGATACACCACCTGGTGGATTTGCGTGAGTTCAGCCAGGCACGCCTCCACATCGGTGTGCACGCCGGTGATGAGCTCGAGCTGTGACTCGCTAAAGTCGGTGGTGATATGCGGGTGTGTCAGCGCAGACCCGAGTGACAACGGATGCTCGGTCATGGCGAGCGTGCCTTCCGGGCGGACCCGCAGGCTTTCCTTTTCAATGCCGCGACGAATGCCCTTCAGCATTTCGGGCGAAAGCAATGGCAGGCGTTGCTGAATTTTGTTCAAACCTTGGTGCCTCGCAGTGAGTCGGGTGCCCGTCGCTCGGGCAGTCCCGACATTATTTGTGGTGGTGCGCCACGCCGGCTCGCAGCAAACCGGTCTGGCTCATCGACCCAATGCCGCCACGATGTCCGCCACCAGCCGGTCGTGGGCCCAGCGCTTGCCCGCGGGATCGATGCCTGTACGCACGATCACCAGGTCGTGGCCGGGCACGATCGTCACATACTGGCCTTTGTTGCCGGCGGTCGTGAAAGTGCCTGCGGGCACGCCCGGCATGGTGTCCAGCAGCCAGAACTGTGCCCCATAGCCCCACTCGCCGGCTACCGGCGGGCGAGCAGGCGCCGGCGCGCTGGAAAATTTCACCCAGCCTTCCGGCAACAGGCGCTTGCCGCTCCATACGCCGTCGTTCGCCAGCAGCATGCCAAAGCGCGCCAGGTCGCGCGCCGTCGTGTAGGTCTGGCTCGAGCCCACGAAGTTACCGAGGTGGTCGACTTCCATGCGCGTGTGATACATGCCCAGCGGATTCAGCAGTTCATCATACGGAAAACGCAGGTAGCGCAGATCGTCCCCGAGTTTGTGGCGCAAGGCGCGCAACAGCAGCAGGGTGTCGTTGTTCGCATATTTCCAGCGCGAACCCGGCGCGACCTCGAGCGGCGTGGTGGTGACCGCACTGATGACATCCTGGCCGCCGAAATAGACTGCATAAGTGTTGGGACCGCCGCTGAAAAGTCCGCTGGACATCCACAGCAGGTGTTTATGGGTGATGGCCTGGCGCGGGTCCCCGGAATAAGACCATTCCGGAATTTCAACCGGCGCATCGAGATCGAGGATGCCTTGGCGGGCCGCGATGCCAATCAGCGCGGCAGAAATGCTTTTTGCCGTTGACCAGGTTCGATAACCGGAATGGATGCCGAAACCCGGTCGATAGCGCTCGGCGATGATCTTGGCTCGGTGCACGATGATCACCGCCGCGGTGACCACGCCGGCGCTGTCTGTGTAGCTGCGCCCGTCGAATGCGCGCGTCAGCACCGGGCCCAGCGCCGGATATTGCGCACTCAGGCCGCTGGAGGGCAAGTCGACGCGATCGCCGGCTGGAAACGGCAGGTTGTCGACGTTGGGTGCGCTCTCATATTGCACATTGGGCAGGCGCGCAATGTCGCCCGCGCGCCAATGCGGCGGCAGCACGGTGCATCCCATGCCTTCGCGGAAGGCAGCGACCTGCACGATGGCGCCGGCGGCATCCGATGCGCTCACGAGTTTGCGTTGCGCGTCGATGAGCGGATCGGGGTAGCCGAGACCTTCGACGTCGATGAGCTCGACCTTCTTGATATCTGACAGCGCGCGACCCGCGAAAAAATGCGCGGAGCAGGTAAACAGCGCGCGGTACCCCGCTACAATCAGGGGCTCTTTCTCATCGGCGATGCCGGCCGGGCGCACGTAAGGAGGCGCCGCCGGGACGGCAGTGGCCTGAGCACACAGCAAAATACCGAGCGCCAGCGCGATCGAGAATCCTGTGGCTTGATGCAATGAGCTGTTCATGCGATGCGTTCGAAAATGTGCTGATCCGGCCAAAAACCGGAATCGATGCAACTTGAATGGATAATCGGGCTCAATGTCACAGCAGGGCGCAAGCGTAACACGCCCGACGCTGTGCTGAAGACTGCCCGGACCGTCAATCACCAACAAGGAACGTCATGCTGCCGCCCTTTACCCAAGCCCTGATCGTCGCCAACGTCGTGGTCTTTTTATTGGAAACAGTCATGGGCAACGTGCTGTTCCAATGGTTCGCATTGTGGCCCGGCGCCGGCCCCGGTCTGTCGAGCGTGCCGATCCTGACGTTCTGGCAGCTGGTCACTTACAGTTTCCTTCATGGCGGCTTGATGCATCTGGCGTTCAACATGTTCGCGCTCTGGATGTTCTGTAGCGAACTTGAACGCGTATGGGGTGCGCGTCGCGCCGCGATGGCTTACTTCGCCAGTGTGGTCACCGGTGCGCTTGCCCAGTTGCTCGTCGGCGGCCTGTTTGTTCCCGCCGGCCCGGTCGTGGGCGCCTCGGCTGGCGTGTTCGGCATTTTGCTGGCCTATGCGCTGGTATTCCCGAACCGGACCATCGTGCTGTTGATTCCGCCGATTCCCATGCCGGCACGGTTGTTCGTGCTGCTCTACGCGATTATCGAACTCGTGCTCGGCGTCACGGGAACGCAGTCGGGTGTAGCGCATTTCGCGCATCTCGGCGGATTGATCGGCGGCTGGCTGGTGTATCGCTACGGGCGCGCCAAACCGCCCAACTGGCGGCGCAGCTAATGATAGCCGGTCTTATTGAGCTTCGATCGTGAAGCTGCGTGGCGCTTGCGCAGCGGCGGAGATGGTGAAATAAATGCGCCCGATTTCCCGCTCGTCCGTGGTCTCGACCTGCAGTTTCCAATCCCCTGGTTGATAGTTGGATTTGACGCCATAGCCGCGGAAGCCCTGTTCGCGTCCGCCGACGATCGCGATGGGAATGGAGTCCTGCAACCACCACTTGCCGCGAGCGTCCTTCCAGTACCAGCGCATCAATACCTGATCGGCGAATCGGGTGGGCGAAAAAACGCGGAAATAGACGTACAGCTTGTCGCCGGGCTGCGCCCGGAAATACTGGTCGCCGTGGTGCCATAGGCGCCAGAACGGGCGCTCGTGGCTGAGCAGGAATGCATCGGCGCTGCGCTCCACGTGGTGATAGACCCCGATGAACGGCAGCGAAAGCGGTACCGGCGGAATCAGCCGGAACATATACAGCGACAAGTAGGCGATGAGGACCAGGCCGAAGGGCACCAGGATCTGCCGTCTGGCCTGCCGCGCGCGCTCGGGCGCGTGGATGCGGATGCGACGATTGATCACGGCCATCGGTATACAAGCGACCAGCATCGAAAGCAGGAAGACCACCATGCCGACCGAGCCGACGAATATCGGCACGACGCTGGCACTGAAGGACAGCACGCACAGGCTAAACAGCGCAAACTTGAAGGATAGCCCGAGCCCCTTGAGTCGTCTGGATTCGTTGGCGATCAGCAGCACCACCAGCCCCATCATGAACGCGAACGACACGAACAGCGACGAGCTCTTGAAGAAAAACAGCGCATACAGGCTTAGCAACGTGCCGAGCAAAAAATGCACGAGGGCGCCGCGGTACTCGTAATACAAGCGCTTGACGGCGGGCAGGGCATGCAGATCCGGCGCTGGCTTGCCCTCGGCAAAGAACATCTGCAGCAGGATCACCGCGATCAGAACCAGATAAAGGACCTGCTGCCCGATCACAAGCCAGGAATCGATGCGTCCGAGCGTGACGACATCGAACAGGAATCCGCCGACGAAAGCCGCGATGTTGAGCAGCTCTTCGTGCGTCTCGTAGTAGCGTCTGAGGCGCTGCAGCGGGGAAACCGGCAGGTCCATTCAGCCCAATACCGCGTGCATGCCCTGCCGCAGGCGACGCATGGCAGTATCCAGTCTGAATTGGTCCACTCGCGGCTCCCCTTTTGGCCAGCTGCACTGCTTTTGACTCGGCGGGCCCGAACGGTCCGGATCCTCGCGCGGCATCAGATCGGGCCCATGATGACGGGATCATGCATACGCGGCAAGCCGGTCACGCGTCGGCACGGGCACGTAAGCGCCGGGCAAAAGGCCGATGCGATGCGAACTTCCGGCGCGAGCGCGGGTCTGGCGTTCAGGGCTTGCACGACAACCGAGGCGGGGAATCAATGCGAACGGTCGGTGTAGCGCTACGAAGGTGGCTTGGCTTATGCGTCTGCATCCAGGCGGTACTGTTGGCGGCCTGCGGCGGGGGGAGTGATGCGGCCACGGGGGCGACTGTTTCACTGCGCCTCGAGCGCATCGATTCGCCCGCGCTTGACTTGAACTTTCCGGTATTCCTGACGGCCCCGCCCGGCGACACCGGGCGACTGTTCGTGATCGAGAAAGCCGGCCTGATCAAGGTCGTCGATCGCCGCACCAATGCGCTGCTGGCAACCTTTCTCGATTTGCGCAGCCTCGTGTCTACAGGCTCGGAGCAAGGCTTGCTCGGTCTCGCTTTCGATCCGCTGTATGCCAGCAATGGTCGCTTCTACGTGAGCTATACGGACGGCGCGGGAGACTCGGTGATCGCGCGCTATGGCGTCAGCGCCGATCCGAATGTCGCCCACCCCGGCGCGCAGCGAGTACTGCTCACGGTGGCACAGCCTTTTGCAAATCATAACGGCGGCATGATCGCATTCGGCGGCGACGGCATGCTGTACATCGGCCTGGGAGACGGTGGCGAACCCGGTGGTCCGGGCAATCGCGCCCAGGACGACAATGATCTGCTGGGCAAGTTGCTGCGCATCGATGTCACACAGGGCAGCCTCGCGCCGCAGCCGGCTTACGCGATTCCGCCGACCAATCCATACTATGCCCAAACTGGCAAGCGCGGAGAGATCTGGAGCACGGGCTTGCGCAATCCGTGGCGCTTCAGTTTTGATCTTGAAACTGGAGATCTGTACATAGCCGACGTGGGCCAGGAGAACTGGGAGGAAGTCGATGTTGCGACCGCGGCTGCCGGCGGTGGACGCGCGCTCAATTTTGGCTGGAGCGTCATGGAGGCGATGCATTGCTACCCGGCTGCCTCGTCGTGCAGCAGCGCGGGATTGACGTTGCCGGCGCTCGCGTACGACCACGGCCAGGGTTGCTCGATCACGGGTGGCTATGCTTATCGCGGTAGCGCCATACCGGAGCTGCGGGGCACTTATTTCTATGGCGATTATTGCACGGGCTTTGTGCGTAGTTTCCGCCTGGCGGGCGCCAGGGCCACCGAACTTACCGACTGGACCGCGCTGCGGCCCGGCGGCAATATAACCAGCTTCGGCGAAGATGCGGCCGGCGAACTTTATCTCATGACATCCGACGGTCGGCTTTATCGCATCGCGCAAAATTAGACGCGTGCATCGACACCGGACCGGTGCGCTGCGATGCGCACCGCAAACCAGTAACCAAGCAGTGCCAGGCCCGCGCCGCACAGGGCGAAGGTCCATGCGTAATGCAGCAGGCGAATGGCGATGCCGCAAACAGCCACGCCGCCCGCCTGTCCCATGAACAGGCAAAAAGCGAACACGGCGATCGCCGTGCCGCGTGCGTTCGGTGCCATCTCTGTGGCACGTGTCTGCAAGGTGTTGTGGAACATGTAGAAACCGAATCCGGCAATGATGAATACCGGGATGGTGGCCTGCCAGGATGGCAGCAGCGCGATCGCGCCCATGCACAGGAGCAGCAGCGTGCCGCCGAGCCGCACGAAGCCCTGTTCGCCCAGGCGCGCAAGCAGCCATTTCACCAGCAAGCTGTAGATCACGCCGCCGAGACCGAATCCGGCCAACAGCAGGCCGATCAGCAGATAGGACAGATCGAAGCGATCCTTCAGATAAGCGCCGGTATAGGCAAACGCGCCGTAGAACAGGGCGCCTTCCAGGAACACGGCGAAAACGACCGTGCGCACCCACGGGTCACGCAGCACCGCGGCGTAAGTGCGCCATACGTTCTCGCGCGGTGTCGGCGCCGACACGCGTGGGCCGCGCCGCTCGACCGTGAACAGCACGATGCTTACCGCGAGGAATACCGCGGCCATGACGTCGAACACGCGCCGCCAACTGACGAATTCCGCGAGTGCGCCGCCCAGCGCCGGCCCGAGAATCTGCCCCATGAGGATGAAGCCCAGGAAGCGTCCCAACGTGGCCTGGCGCTTGTCATACGCGCTGTTATCGCCGATCCATGCGAGCGACAGCGGCACGATGGCCGCCGCGCCGATGCCGGTTGCGAAGCGCATCGCGGCCAGTGCGGAGAGGCTCGATGCATAGGCGCAACCGAGCGATGCCGCGGCAGCGATCAGAGTCGCACCGCCGATGACGCGCAATTTGCCGACGCGATCGCCCAATGGACCGTGCACGATCTGGAACAGCCCGTACGCCAGCGTGAATGCGGTTACGACGATCGAGGCGGTCGTGGGCAACACGCCGAAATCGCGCGCGACGGTGGGCAGCAGTGCATCGAACAGACGCAGATTGGCGCCGGAGACAAAGGCGGCGGCGGCGAGCGCGAGAAAGGCTGGAGGCATGGCGGGCTGGGGAGCATTCTGCCTGCAACGGCCGCTTAAATCGATGAAAACCTCGGAGTAGAATGGCACCGTGCCATAGCGCCCGAACCCCAGCCGATCAACTCATGAAGCCTATGATGAATGCAAACCTCACCAGCGGGCCCCGACGAATCGGTAATCGGTTGGCGGTTGCGGGATTGATCGTCGCGTTGCTGAGCGCCGTAGCAATGATCGTTTCCGGTTTCGGATATCGCCTGGACCTTTGGCATTTCCGAACCGGTTTCGCCATTATCCGGTGGGCATTCTGGTTCGCCCTCGCGGGCGCCATTCTTGCCCTGGCAGGCCTGGTCATGACAGCGGGCAGGCCCGGAAGAATTCTCATCGCCGCGCTCGCGGGCATTGCGATCGGCATGGCGGCCGCATACATGCCCTGGAGCCTCAAGCGTGCCGCCGAGGCGCTGCCTTTCATTCATGACATCAGCACCGACACCGCGAACCCCCCCGAATTCATCGCGGCGGCGAGACTGCGCAAGCCCGGGGACCATCCTGTCACCTACGACGGGCAGGAAGTGGCGGATCTGCAAAAAAAAGCCTATCCCGATCTCGCGTCCTTCAAGACCGGCGCGCCAAGCGACAAGGTCTTCGAAGCTGCCAAGGCCGCCATCGACTCGATGGGAATGCACCTGGTCGAAACCGACCCGGCAACAGGGCGCATCGAAGCCACGCAGACCAGCCTGTTCTATGGTTTTACCGACGACATGGTCGTGCGCATAACGCCGGTCGCCGAAGGTACGAAAGTCGATGTACGTTCGAAATCCCGCGTCGGCCGCAGCGATGTCGGCCAGAACGCGAAACGCATCCGCACGTTTCTGCAGAAGCTCTCGGCCAATCTGGGTTAGAACACCATCGGCTTGCGTTCCTGCAATCTCAGCCATCCGCGAGCAATACGGTACATGACCCACAGACCGGCCGCGATAAACATGATCCAGGCGAAAGGAATGCCGATCACGGTCACGAACAACATCATGGCGATCACGCTCCAGAGCAACGCAAACCAGAACGTGCGGATCTGCCAGCGAAAATGCGATTCGAGGAAAGTGCCCCGCGTGTCGCTGCGATAAGCGTAGTTGATGATGACCGCGATGATCGACGGAATGCCGAACACGAACGCGCCGACGATGGTGACCGCGCTGGTCAGCCCGATGAGAATGCTCAGGGTGTGCAGCCCGTAGATCACCTGCGTGATGGTGATCAGCGAACTCGGGGCCGTGTCGCGGGATACCTCGATGTCTGCCATTGCCGCCCTCCAGTGTGCGTTACGTATTTCGACCGGCTGCAACACCGATAATTCCGCCGGCTCGCCTGGTGCTCAAGCCCTCGCGGTCAAACCCAGGCGGCGCGCGTGGCGTCGCGCGTTCCAGGTCCTGGTGCGCTCGAGATAAAGATAGATCACCGGCGTGATATACAGGGTGAGCAGCTGCGACACCAGCAAGCCGCCGACGACTGCAAGCCCCAGCGGCCTGCGCGCCTCCGATCCGGCGCCGAGCCCCATCGCGATTGGCAGGGTGCCCATCAGGGCTGCGGCCGTGGTCATCATGATCGGCCGGAAGCGCACCAGACACGCTTCATAGATGGCGTCGGCGGGCGGCTTGCCGGACATGCGCTGCGCATCGATGGCAAAGTCGATCATCATGATGGCGTTCTTCTTGACGATGCCGATCAGCATGATCAGGCCGACGAAACCGTACATGTTCAGATCCATCTTGAACAGGATCAGCGTAAGCAGCGCGCCGAAGCCCGCAGTGGGCAGTCCCGACAGGATGGTGATCGGATGGATGTAACTTTCGTAGAGTATGCCCAGAATCAGATAAATCACGAACACCGACATGAGCAGCAGCAGTCCCATGCCTGCAAGGGATGACTGGAAGGCTTGTGCAGTGCCCTGAAAGCTGCCGATCAAAGTCGGCGGAATGCGCAGTTCTGCGATCACGCCGTTGACTTGCTCGATGGCCTCGCTCAGCGCGACGCCTGGCTTGAGATTGAACGACAGGGTCACAGCCGGCAGCTGGCCCTGGTGCGCGACCGTCAGCGGACTCACGCCGCGGCCGATGCGGGCCACCGAGGAGAGCGGGACCAGTGCGCCGGAACTGGAGCGTATATGGAGCATCGACAGCGCCTCCGGACTGTTCTGATATTCCGGCGCGAGTTCGAGAATGACCCAGTATTCGTTGCTGGGCGTATAAATGGTCGAAACCTGGCGCGAGCTGAATGCGCTGTAAAGCGCTTCCTCGATCTGCTCGGCGCTGACACCCAGGGTCGAAGCCTTGTCGCGCTCGATTTCGATATCTACCGTCGGATTGGTGATCTGCAGGTCGCTGTTAACGTCCACGAAACCCGGAAGGGCGCGGATTCTGTCTTCCAGAATCGGCGCCCAGTGATAAAGCTCGCTGGTGTCCGCATCCTGAAGCGTGTACTGATATTCGCTTTTGGTGATCTTTCCCCCGATGCGTACCGGCGGAATGTTCTGCAGGTAAACCTTCAGGCCGGGAATGACCGACAGCTTGGGGCGCAGTTGCTGGATGATGGCATCGGCCGCCGGACGCCCGTCGCGCGGCTTGAGCTTCACCAGGATGCGCCCCAGATTGAGTGTCTGGCTGGAGCCCGAACTCGACGAGGGGCCGATGAACGCCATGGCGCTGGCGACATTGGGATCGGCGCGAATGATGTTCGCCGCCTCGCGCTGCTTTTGCGCCATGGCGTCGAAGGAAATGTCCTGCGCCGCCTCGGTGAATACCAGCAACTGGCCGGTGTCGATGCTTGGCAGGAAACCCTTGGGCGTTGCATGGAACAGCCATGCCGTCGCCGCGAAGATTGCCGCGAACAGGATCAGGGTCAGGCGATGGTGCTTGAGCGAATACTTGAGGGTGACGTCGTACAGATCGCGCAGCCGATCGAAGACGCGCTCGCTCCATTGATACGCAACGCCGTGCTTCTGGCTGTGCGCAGGGCGCAGCCAGCGGCTGCACAACATCGGCGTGAGCGTCAGCGAAACCACGCCTGAGACCAGGACCGCGGCTATGATGGTGACCGCGAACTCATGCAGCAGTTTGCCCAGCACCCCGCCCATGAACAGCACCGGGATGAACACAGCCGCCAGCGAAAGCGTCATGGACAAGATCGTGAAGCCGACTTCGGGCGCGCCGTCGTGCGTGGCCTGCATTGCGGACTTGCCCATTTCCATGTGGCGGTTGATGTTTTCCAGCATGACGATGGCGTCGTCGACCACGAAGCCCACGCACAAGGTGAGCGCCATCAGCGAAATGTTGTTGAGGCTGAAGCCCGCAAGGTACATCACCGAGAAGGTGCCGACGATCGACATGGGCAGCGCCAGGCTGGGAATCAGCGTAGCGCTGAGGTTGCGCAGAAACAGGAAAATGACCAGCACCACCAGCGCCAGCGCCAGGATCAGCGTGAACTGCACGTCCTCGACCGATTCACGCACGGCGATCGAGCGGTCGTACAGGATTTCCATCTCCAGGCCCGCGGGCGCTTGCGCGCGAAAAGTGGGCAGCAGCTGCTTGATCGTATCGACGATCTGGATGGTGTTGGTACCCGGTTGACGCTGAATGGCAAGCACGATGCCGCGCTCGTCGTTGTACCAGGCGGCGACCTTGTCGTTTTCGACCCCATCGATCACGCGGCCGACTTCGCTCAGGCGGACCGGTGCGCCGTTGCGCCACGCCACGACAACGGGGCGGAATCCGGCTGCGTCCTGCAGCTTGCCGTTCGACTCGACGGTGTAGGCGCGATGCGCGCCGTAGAGCGTGCCGGTGGGCAGGTTGGGATTCTGCCGCCTGACCGCATCGGCGACTTCATCGATTCCAATGCCGCGGGTGGCGAGCGATTTGGGATCGAGCTGGATGCGCACCGCGTATTTCTGCGAGCCGATGACCTGCACCTGGGCAACGCCATTGACCGTGGAGATGCGCTGGGCGAGCAGGGTCTGTGCGTATTCGTCCACGGTGGACAGTGGCAGCGTTCTGGAAGTCAGCGCCAGATAGAAAATCGGCGCATCCGCCGGGTTTACCTTCTGGAAAGACGGCGCCGTGGTCATCTGCGGGGGCAGTTGGCGGGCTGCGCGCGTAATGGCGGCCTGCACGTCCTGGGCGGCAGCATCGATGTTGCGGTCGAGCGAAAACTGCATGGTGATGCGCGTCACGCCCTGCGCACTGTTGGAATCCATCGATTCCAGTCCCGCGATGCTGGAGAACTCCTTTTCGAGGGGCGTGGCGACGGACGAGGCCATGGTTTCGGGGCTGGCGCCGGGTAGGGAAGCCGCCACCGCAATCGTCGGAAAATCCATGTTGGGCAAATCGGACACCGGCAGCAGCCGGTAGCTGAATACGCCGAACATGAAAATGCCGATCATGATCAGCCCGGTCATGACCGGGCGCGCGACAAAAACGCCCACGAAGTTCACGAGGGCTTCTCCGCCGCCTTCACGCTGACGCGGGTGCCGGGCAGGATGCGCGAGGCCCCGTCCACCACCACGGTTTCGCCGGGAGCGACCCCTGACGCCAGCACGGTTTCTTCGCCTTCGGTGCGGGCGACCTCGACCATGCGCAACTCGGCGCTCGCATCGGGCGTGACCACATAGACGAATTGTCCCTTGGGGCCGGTCTGCAGCGCCTGCGTGGGAACGACCAGGGCTTTGCTCTCGTCGCCCAGCGACAGCCATGCGTCGACGAACTGTCCTGGCCACAGTTGCTTTTCGCGATTCTCGAATACCCCGCGCAGCTTGATGGTCCCGGTGCTCAGATCGACGGCATTGTCGATGAACGCGAGCTTGCCGCGCAGCGCAGGGGTGCCCCGGTCGGTTACCGCCTCGACGCGCAGCGGCGCTGCCTTGTGTCGGTTGCGGATTTCGTTGAGGTATTGTTGCGGCACCGCGACGCCGACGTAGATCGGCGAGAGCTGGTTGATGACCAGCATGGGCGCCGAGTCGTTGCCCTTGACCAGGTTGCCTCGGGATAGCATGACCTTGCCCACGCGCCCGTGGATCGGCGCGCGGATGGTGGTGTAGCCGAGATTCACGCGCGCGTTCTGCACGGCGGCTTCGTCGGCGCGCACGCTCGCTTGCGCGCCTCGCAGATTGGCGGCGACCTGCGCATAGCCCTCACGCGAGACGAAGTTCTGATTCAGCAAGTCCTGGTAACGCTGTTCCTGGCCTTTGAGATAGTCGAGTTGTGCCTGATTGCGCGCGAGATTGGCCTCGGCCTGCTCGAGTTGGGACTCGTAGGGTTTGCGATCGAGCTGGAACAGCAGATCGCCGGTCGCCACGTCCTGGCCATCGCGCACATGCACCTGCGTGATCTGGCCATCCACGCGCGCCTTGACCGTGACCGAGGCGATGGTTTCGACATTTCCGATGGCATGCACCCGCAAGGGCATGCTCTTCTGCACGACCTGCGCGACCAGCACGGGCACCGCCGGATCGGCTTTGCGCGCTTCGGCCTGGGCGCCGGTTTTGTCGGAACACGCGCCGAGCAGGCCGGTTGCAAGCAACATCGCGCACAGTGCAGCCGCGGACAGTTGCCTCATGCATGGGGCGTCTGGAAAAAGTAATCGGGTGTGCACGTAACAGCCTCCTTGCAACGCCAAGCATGCGCGATTATCCGTGGCCCCGCGTGAGTCGCGCTTTTGCAGCATTCTGCGCCCATCGGTTGCGCGGCGCACGGGTGTCAGCGCGCCGGCATCGGTTCGCCTTGCGCGCCTGCGCTGCGTTGCGCCAGTTCGTCCGCCGCCGGCAGTTCGTCGGCACGCCAGCCGCCGCCCAGTGCGGTGATCAACAGCACGCTGGCGGCGAGTCTTCGGTTGAGGATATCGACGGCCGTGCGTTCATTGGCCAGCGCGGTTGCCTGCACCGTGACCACGCTCAGATAACTGACGATCCCGGCCTTGTACTGGTTGGTGGTGAGCGCCACCGACTGGCGGGCGTTTTGCACCGCCTCGTCCTGAATGGCCGCTTCCTGCTCCAGGATGCGCAGCGCCGCGAGATTGTCCTCGACTTCCTTGAAGCCGGTCAGTACGGTCTGGCGATAGTCAGCCACGGTCGCATCGTAGGCCGCAACGGCCTGCCCGGTCTGCGCCCGGCGCAAACCGCCGTCGAACACCGATTGCGCCAATGCAGGCCCCAATGACCAGAAGCGGCTGGGCGCACTCAGCAGGTCGCCCAGGCTGGTACTCTGCAATCCGCCCGACGCTGACAGCGACAGCGAGGGAAAGTAAGCCGCTTTGGCGATGCCGATCTGCGCGTTTGCCGCAGCCATGCGTCGCTCGGCTGCGGCGATGTCCGGGCGGCGCTCGAGCAGGCTCGAAGGCAGCGCGGCCGGAACCGGCGGCGCCACTGCGACCAGAGGCGCGGGTGCCAGCGAAAAACTCGATGCCGGCTGCCCCAGCAGCAGCGCGATCGCGTGTTCGAGTTGCGCGCGTTGCACGCCAAGGTCGAGTGCCTGGGCCTGGGTGGTCTTGAGTTGCGTCTGGGCCTGGATCACGTCGACCTTGGCCACGATGCCGGCGGCGTACTGGTTTTGCGTGAGTTTCAGCGAGCGCTGGTAGGCTTCGATGGTGGCGTCGAACAGCTGCTTTTGCGTATCGAGCGCGCGCAACTGGAAGTAATTCTGCGCAAGCTCGGCGCGCACCGACAAGCGCAGCGCATCCAGATCCGCCGCGCTCGCTTGCGCGCTGGCCTGGTTGGCTTCGACGGTGCGGCGGATGCGCCCCCACAGATCGAGTTCCCAGACCGCGTCGAGCGACAGCGCGTAACTGGTGGCCGCAGCGCTGCCTTGTCCCGGGCTGGAGAACGCATTGGTACTGCGTCGCGAACGGGTGGCCAAGGCATTGGCCGAAACGCCGGGCGCGTAGCCGGCGCGGGCCGCTTGCACCAGCGCACGCGCCTGGCGGTACTGCGCCTCGGCCTGCACCAGATTCTGATTGCCAAGCGCGACCTTCTCCATGAGCCGGGCGAGCGGCGCATCATTGAAAGCTTCCCACCAGTTGCCGCGCAATTCGCCGTCGCGCGGCTGCGCGGTTTTCCAGCCCTGCGATTCCTTGAAAGCCGGCGGCGTCCGGGTGACAGGCCGCACGTAGTCCGGCCCGAGCGTGCAGCCCGCAAGGCTGCCCAGCAACACCAGGCAAAAAAACCTGCTGCATGCGCGGTTCATGGCTGCTTTGTGACGGTTCGTTGCGGCGCGCTCGGGCGGCGCCGGAATCTGCGCTGGCACCAGAGCGCGAAGCGGTCGAGATACAGGTACACCACGGGCGTGGTGTACAAGGTGAGCATCTGGCTCATGATCAGGCCGCCGACCACGGCAATGCCCAGAGGGCGGCGCAGTTCGGCCCCGTCGCCGAATCCGATCGCCAGCGGGATGGCGCCGAGCAGTGCGGCCATGGTCGTCATCATGATCGGACGAAAGCGCAGCAGACAGGCCTGATAGATCGCCTGCTCGGGCGCCATGCCCAGCCGGCGCTCGGCATCCAGCGCGAAATCGATCATCATGATGGCGTTTTTCTTGACGATGCCGATCAGCAGAATCACGCCGATCAGCGCGATGATGCTGAACTCCGTGTCGAAAGCCAGCAGCGCCAGCAGCGCGCCGACACCCGCCGAGGGCAGGGTCGACAGGATCGTGAGCGGGTGAATGAAGCTCTCGTAGAGCATGCCCAGCACGATGTACACCGTGAGCAGCGCCGTCAGAATCAGCCACGGCTGGCTCTTGAGCGAGGCGGCAAATGCGCGGGCGGTACCCTGGAAGCTGCCCTGGACAGAAGTCGGTACGCCGATGCGCAGCAGCGTGGCCGAGATCGCGCTGGTTGCCTCCCCGAGTGATACGCCCAGCGGCAGATTGAACGAAATGGTCGAAGCCACGAACTGACCCTGGTGATTGACTGCGAGCGGCGTGCTGGTAGGAGCGTAGCTCGCGAAAGCGGACAGCGGCACCTGGGTGCCGTCGGCTGCGCTCACGTAAACTTGATCGAGTGACTCCGGGCTCTGCCAGTAGGCAGGAGCCGCCTCCATGACCACGCGATACTGGTTGAGCGACGTGTAGATGGTCGAAACCTGGCGCTGGCCGAACAGGTCATTCAGCGTCGCGTCTATGGTGCGCGTGGTCACGCCAAGCCTTGCCGCCGCATCGCGATCGATATTGAGCGAGGTCTGGATGCCCTTGTCCTGGCTGTCGGTATTGACATCGGCCAATTGCGGCAACCCGGTCAGTGCCTGGCGGATGCGCGGCTCCCACGCGCGCAGTTGCTCCAGATCGTCGGCCTGCAAGGTGTACTCGTATTGTGCGCCGGCACCGCGTCCGCCCATGCGGATATCCTGGGATGCGCGCAGGAACAGGCTGGCGCCGGGCTCCTGGCGCAGCTTGCCGCGCAGCCGCTCCATGACCCTGTCCGCCGAAATTCCGCGCTCGTCGAGCGGCTTGAGCGAGATGAACATGGACCCGCTGTTGCGCTGCCCGCCGCCGGTGAAGGCGATGACGTTCTCCACGGCAGGGTCGCTGCGCACGATGTCGACGAAAGCGGCGAGCTTTTTCTGCATGGCCTGGAACGAGATCGCCTGGTCCGCCTGGATGAAGCCGATCAGGCGCCCGGTGTCCTGTTGCGGAAAAAATCCCTTGGGCACGATGACGTACAGGTACACGTTCAAACCGATGGTGGCTGCGAGCAGCAGCATCATGAGACGGCCGTGGCGCAGCGCCCAGGCAAGCGAGCGTTCGTATCCGTGCGCGAGGGCTGCGAATGCGCGGCGGCTCGCGCGCGACAGGCCGCGCGCGCCGGCCTCCTTGCGTTCACGCTTGAGCAGGCGCGCGCTCATCATCGGCGTCGTGGTGAGCGAAAGCACGAGGGAAATCAGAATGGCCACCGACAGCGTTACGGCGAACTCGCGGAACAGGCGTCCGATGATGCCGCCCATGAGCAGAATGGGAATGAACACGGCGATCAGCGACAAGCTCATCGAGAGCACCGTGAAGCCGACTTCGCGCGCTCCCACGAGCGCCGCCTCGCGCGGCGCCATGCCCTGTTCGATGCGCCGCGAGATGTTCTCCAGCACAACGATCGCATCGTCCACCACGAATCCGGTGGCAACCGTCAGCGCCATCAGCGACAGGTTGTTCAGGCTGAAGCCGGCGAGATACATCACGCCGAACGTGCCGAGCAGGGACACCGGCACCACGACGCTGGGAATCAAAGCCGCGGCGGCTTTGCGCAGGAACACGAATACCACCATGATGACCAGCGCGACCGAGATCAGCAGCGTGCGCTCGACTTCGTGCAGCGAAGCACGGATGGTGGGCGTGCGGTCGAACACGACTGCGAGATCGATGGCGCTCGGAATGGAGGCATTGAGCAGCGGCAGCCTGTCCGTGATGCGATCAACCGTCTCGATGATGTTGGCTCCCGGCTGCCGGTAAAGGATCACTAGAACAGCGGGGCGCGCATTGGCCGAGCCGGCATTGCGCAAGTCCTGCACCGAATCCTTGACCTCGGCCACGTCGGACAAATGCACGGCGGCGCCGTTGCGGTAAGCGACGATCAGAGGCAGATACTCGGAGGCCTCGCGAGCCTGGTCATTGGCGTGAATCTGCCAGTGCCGCGCGCCGTCTTCGACCATGCCCTTGGGCCGGTTGGCGTTCGCCGCGGCAATGGCGCTTCGCACCGCCTCCGTGCCGATGCCGTATTTATGCAGCGCGGCCGGAATCAGTTCCACGCGCACCGCGGGCAGCGAACTGCCCCCGACGCTGACCTGGCCGATGCCTTCGATTTGCGCAAGCTTCTGCGCGAGGATGCTCGAGGCGGCGTCATACATCTGTCCGCGCGACAAGGTGTCGGAAGTCAGGGACAGGATCATGATCGGCGAATCCGCGGGATTCACCTTGCGATAGGTCGGATTGCTCGGCAGCCCGGTGGGCAGCAACGAGCGCGCTGCATTGAGCGCGGCTTGCACGTCGCGCGCCGCGCCGTCGATGTTGCGATCGAGGTCGAACTGCAGGGTCACGCGCGTGGATCCCAGCGAACTCGATGAGGTCATTTCGCTGACACCGGCAATGCGTCCCAAAGCGCGCTCGAGCGGCGTGGCCACGGTTGCCGCCATGGTCTCCGGGCTGGCTCCGGGCAGCGACGCCTGCACCGAGATCGTCGGAAAATCCACTTGCGGCAAAGGCGCCACCGGCAGCAGCAGGAAGGCCAGGGCGCCCGAGAGCGCAATGCCCAGCGTGAGCAGCGTGGTGGCGACCGGCCGGTGCACGAAAAAAGCCGAAAAGTTCACGGCCGAGCGCTCCCGCCGTGCGCCGGGTCGGCGCGCAAGCCGCCGCGTCGCGCGCGCCGGCTTGCCAGCCGATCGAACGCCAGATAGATCACCGGCGTGGTAAACAAGGTCAGCGCCTGGCTTACCAGCAGCCCGCCCACCATGGTGATGCCGAGCGGATGCCTCAGTTCGGAACCCACGCCGGTACCGAGCATCAGCGGCAGCGCGCCCAGCAGGGCGGACATCGTCGTCATGAGAATCGGCCGGAAGCGCAACAGGCAAGCCTGATGTATCGCGGCGCGGGCATTCATGCCTTCGCGGCGCTGCGCGTCGAGCGCGAAGTCGATCATCATGATGGCGTTCTTCTTGACGATGCCGATCAGCAGGATGATGCCGATGATGGCAATGACGCCCAGGTCGGTGCGCGAGAGCATCAGTGCCAGCAACGCGCCGACCCCGGCCGAGGGAAGGGTGGACAGAATGGTAATCGGATGAACGTAGCTCTCGTAGAGCACGCCGAGCACGATGTACATGGTCACGATGGCCGCGAGGATCAGCAGCAAAGTATTGGCGAGCGAAGCTTCGAAGGCGAGAGCCGCGCCCTGAAAGCTGGTCTGCATGCTGGGGGGCAGGCCGATCTCGGCTTCGGCTGCGCGCACCGCGCGCACCGCTTCCCCCAGGGACGCGCCGGGAGCCAGGTTGAACGACAGCGTGGCCGCCGGGAACTGGCCGAGGTGGTTGATGGAAAGTGGCGACCTGCGCTCGCTCACGTGGGCGATGGTGGACAGGCGCACTGGTTGGCCATCCGCAGCCGCCACGAAAATGTCGTTGAGCGCGGCCGGACCTCTCTGGTATTCAGGCTGGACTTCGAGCACCACGCGGTACTGATTGGATTGGGTGAAAATGGTGGAGATCAGGCGCTGGCCGAATGCGTTGTACAGCGCATTGTCGATGGCAGCCGGCGAGACGCCGAGACGGCTCGCGGTCGCGCGATCGATGTCGACATAGGCTTGCAAGCCCTGGTCCTGCAGATCGCTGACGACATCGGCGAGCTGCGGCGCCGCGCGCAGGCGCTCCACGAGCCTGGGTACCCACACGCTCAGATTTTCCGCATTCGCGTCTTCGACGCTGAACTGATATTGCGTGCGGCTGGCGCGGTCCTCGACGGTGAGGTCCTGCACCGGTTGCATGTAAAGCGCGATGCCCTCGATCTGCGCGAGGTGCGGCTGCAGCCGGCGAATGACACCGCGGGCATCCGTATCGCGCGCCCGACGGGGCTTGAGGTTGATCAGCATGCGTCCGCTGTTGAGCGTGACGTTCGTGCCGTCCACGCCGATGAACGAGGACAGGCTCTCCACTGCGGGGTCCTGCAGCACCACGCTGGCAAGCGCCTGCTGGCGCTGCGCCATGGCGGCAAACGAAATTGACTGGGGAGCTTCGGAGATGCCCTGGATCACGCCTGTGTCCTGCACCGGAAAGAAGCCCTTCGGCACGAATAGATAGAGCACGACGGTCAGCGCGAGGGTGGCCAGCGCGACGAGCAAGGTGGCCGTCTGGCGATCGAGCACCCAATCGAGCGCTCGACCGTAGCGCGCGATGACCGCATCGAAGAAACGCGCGCTCGAGCGGTAGAACCGACTTTGCTCGTGCGGCGGGATATGCCGCAGCAGACGCGCGCACATCATCGGTGTGAGGGTCAGTGACACGAAGGCCGAAATCAGGATGGCAACGGCCAGCGTAATGGCGAACTCGCGAAACAGCCGGCCGACCACGTCTCCCATGAACAACAGTGGAATGAGCACGGCAATCAGCGAAAAAGTCAGCGAGATGATGGTGAACGCGATCTGTTCGGCACCTTTCAATGCGGCCTGGAGCGGCTTCATGCCCTGCTCTATGTAACGGGCGATGTTCTCGATCATGACGATCGCGTCGTCGACGACAAAGCCGGTGGCGATGGTGAGCGCCATCAACGTCAGGTTGTTGATGCTGAAGCCGGCGAGATACATGAAGCCGAAGGTGCCAACCAGAGACAGGGGCACGGCAACGCTCGGAATGAAAGTGGCGGCGAAGCTGCGCAGGAACAAGAAGATCACCATGACCACCAGCGCGACTGCCAGCAACAGTTCAAACTGCACGTCCCTCACCGAGGCGCGGATCGTGGTGGTGCGGTCCGTCAGGATGCGCACGTCCACCGATTCTGGCAGCGTCGCCTGCAACTGCGGCAACAGTTTCTTGATGCGATCGACCACCTGAATCACGTTGGCGCCCGGCTGGCGCTGGATATTGAGAATCAGCGCGGGGCGTTCATCGGCCCACGCCGCCAGTCGCACGTTTTCGGCGTCGTCGATGACATGCGCGACGTCGGTCAGCCGGATCGGCGCGCCGTTCTTGTAAGCGACGATGAGGCTTCGATACTCGTCGACAGATTTGAGCTGGTCATTGGCATCGATGGTGGAAGCGCGCGACGGGCCGTCGAAACTGCCCTTGGGCTGATTGACGTTGGCATTGCCGATGGCGATGCGCAGATCCTCAAGGCTCATGCCGTAGGCGGCCAGCGCTTTCGGGTTCGCCTGCACGCGCACGGCGGGCCGCTGCCCGCCCGACAGGCGCACCAGGCCGACGCCGGGCAACTGCGAGAGCTTTTGCGCGATGCGCGTTTCGATCAGATCCTGGACCCTGGGCAGCGGCAGCGTACCGGATGTCACCGCCAGCGCCAGGATCGGCGTATCGGCGGGATTGATCTTGTTATAGATCGGCGGCGATGGCAGATCCTGCGGCAGCAGCGACGCAGCCGCATTGATCGCGGCCTGCACTTCTTGTTCGGCGACGTCGAGCGTCAGATCGAGACTGAACTGCAGGGTGATGACCGAAGCGCCGCCGGAGCTGGTGGACGACATTTGCTTCAATCCCGGCATCTGGCCGAACTGGCGCTCGAGCGGCGCCGTGATCGACGAGGTAGTGACCTCGGGACTGGCGCCTGGATACAGGGTCAGCACCTGTATGGTGGGATAGTCGACTTCAGGCAGTGCCGACAGTGGCAGCAGTCGATACGCGAACAGTCCGGAGAGCAAAATGGCGACCATCATCAGCGATGTCGCCACCGGGCGCAGGATGAACAGCCGCGACGGATTCATGCGCGGCTCGCTTAGCTGCCCGATGCGGCGGGCGGCGCATCGTCACGGGGGCGCCTGCCGGGGCTGGCCGGTTCGCCGGATGCCGGCGCAGCGCGGTCGCCCGCGCCGAATTCCACCTTCGCGCCTTCGCGTAGCTTGTCGGTGCCATCGATCACCACGATCTCGCCGGCCGCCAGTCCCGAGGCGATGGCCGCGGTCTCGGCTTCGGCAGGCCCGAGCGTGACAGGCCGCACGGTGACGGTCTTGTCGGGCCTGACCACATACACGAAGCTGCCTTGCGTGCCGCGCTGCACGGCTGCGGCCGGGATCAGCACCGTTTCGCGCAGGACATCGAGCAGCAAACGCGCGTTCAC
>CBDDRM010000186.1:0-15096 GCA_965233135.1 uncultured bacterium
TCGCTTTAACCAAGGGGGTTCGCATCATGCTGAAAGTCTATCGCTCGCCCTCGACGGGCTGGCACGTTGAGCGTCGCTCGGGCGAACAGCCCTTTGTATTTCCAACCAAAGCCCAGGCGATAACGTTTTCGATCGCGTTGGCGAAACAGCAACAGCCTTGCGAAGTGCACGTGCACGACGTTACGTCCAATCTCGAGCGGGTCATCGCCTTTCCGGAGGGCTCCCAGTGCCGGCTCTCCCGCGTAGATCGCCGGCAAGCCCAGATCAATATTGCGTTTGCCGACCGCCGGGCACACGAGCGCCGGGCCAATAGCTAAACGCGGATCCTCGCCCCTAGAACGGCAGCTCGGCGGCGGGTGCTGCGGCGCTGAGCACACCGCGAAAATCTTCCTGGATGCGCTTGAGAGCCGCGGCATTGTCGGCTTCGAAGCGCAGGACGATCACCGGAGTGGTATTCGATGAACGCGCAAGCCCGAAGCCGTCGACATATTCCACGCGCAGGCCGTCGATTTTTATGATCTCGCGTGCATTCGGAAAGCGCGCTTCGCGCTGCATTTTGTCGATCAATGCGTAATTCTCCCCTTCGCGAAGCTTGATCTGTAGCTCCGGCGTGTTGATCGAATCAGGCAGGGCATCGAAGACTGCCTGGATATCGTCGACGCCGCTCAGGATCTCCAACAGACGCGCGCCCGCATAGGCGCCGTCGTCGAAACCATACCAGCGTTCCTTGAAGAACACATGGCCGCTCATTTCCCCGGCCAGCAGTGCGCCTGTTTCCTTCATCTTGGCCTTGATCAGCGAATGCCCGGTTTTCCACATGGTGGGCCTGCCCTGGTGCTGGCGAATCCACGGGGCGAGGTTGCGCGTGCATTTCACATCGAACAGGATCTGGGCGCCGGGATTGCGTTTGAGCACGTCGGCCGCGAACAGCATGAGCTGGCGATCCGGAAAAATCACCTTGCCTTGCTTCGTGACTACGCCCAGCCGGTCGCCGTCGCCGTCGAAGGCCAGCCCGATCTCCGCATCGCCGTTGTTCAACGCGTTGACCAGATCCTTGAGATTCTCGGGTTGCGAGGGATCCGGGTGGTGATTGGGGAAAGTGCCGTCGACATCGCAAAACAACTCCTGCACCTCGCAACCCAGGCGCCGGAACAATTCCGGCGCGAACGCGCCTGGCACGCCGTTGCCGCAATCCACGGCGATGCGCATCTTGCGTTTGAGCTTGATGTCGCCGGTGACGCGTTGCAGATACGCCTGCGCAATGTCTGTTTGGCGGTAACTGCCTTTCCCCGTCGCGATATTGCCTGCCTCGATGCGCTGACGCAGCCCCTGGATGGCCTCGCCCGACAGAGTTTCTCCGGCGATGACCATCTTGAGCCCATTGTAGTCCGGTGGATTGTGGCTGCCGGTGACCATGACGCCGGACCCTGTCTGCAAAGCATGAGTGGCGAAATAGAGCATCGGCGTCGTGACGGCGCCGATGTCGATGACGTTTACGCCGGTTGACTGAATGCCGCGTGCGAGCGCCTGGGATAGCGACGGTCCCGACAGCCGGCCGTCGCGCCCGATGCAGATGTTGGCTTGGGCCAGGTCGCGTGCCGCAGACCCCAGCGCGCGACCAATCGCTTCGGTTACGTCCGGTGTGAGCGTCTTTCCGACGACGCCGCGGATATCGTAGGCTTTGAATATTTCCGGAGGAACAGTGGCCATGTGCGCGCGCCGCGTGTGATTGAGCGAAGATTATCCCATACGCAGGCTACGCGCTTCGGTGTGTTGTCCATGTGAAGCCGTCAAGTCCCGGTCGGGCTATTTCCCTCACGCGCAAAAAAAGTCAGCAGCCGTTGCGGCAGCCATTCGATGTGTCCAGGAAAGGGGCCTGAGGCGAAGCCGGTATGTCCGCCGCCCTCCGGGCATTCCAGCGTCACGTGCTGCGATACTTCTCCGGCTGCAGGCAGATGGCGGCCGGGAAGAAAAGGGTCGTTGCGCGCGTGCACGATCAACGTTGGCACGGCAATTCGACCCAACTCGGACTTGCTGCTCGCCCGCCGCCAATAATCGTTGGTGTCCTTGAACCCATGCAGTGGCGCCGTTACGACGTTGTCGAAGTCGCGCAGCGTGCGCGCGCGGCGCACGATGCCAGCATCGTAAAGCCCCGGGAAACGTTCCAGTTTCGCAAGGCTCTTGGTCTTGAGCGTGCGCAGGAAATGCAGGCCGTAGAACCGGTTGAATCCGCGTCCCAGCAGATCGCCCGCTGTCATCAGGTCGACCGGCGCGGACACCGACGCGGCGGCACGGATAACATCCCGCGCGCACGCGCCTTCGCGCGCGAGCCACTTGAGCAGCGCATTGCCGCCGAGCGAGACGCCGGCCGCAAAGAGGCCATCGTGGCGATCGAGGCGACGCAGTCGCTGCAGAATCCATGCTATCTCGTCGGCATCTCCCGAGTGATAGGCGCGCGGCAATCGGTTGGGTTCGCCGCTGCAGCCGCGGAAATGCACTACAACCCCGTTCCAACCGCGGCGCGCAACGGCATGCATCAGCGCGCCGGCATAATGGCTCGCCGATCCGCCTTCGAGACCGTGGAATAACGCGACCAGCGGCGCGGTGTCATTGTCCGCATCGACCCAATCGAGGTCGATGAAATCGTCGTCGGGCGTATCCCAGCGTTCGCGCCGGTATGCTGGCGCGCGGCCTTTGAGCACGAGAAACGGGTAGATCGTCTGCAAGTGGCCTCCCGGCAGCCACCAGGGCGCGCGGTAAGTCCGCATCAGTGCAACACGGACGGCGGCGATTCGCGAGGCGCGGCTTCCGGGGCCAGAGGCGAAGCGTGGTGCACCAGCATGCGCCAGCCGCGCTCGGTCAGCAGGTAAATATTCGTCGACAGGACCGGACTGACCGGGCGCGGATCACCCGCCACCGCAATACGTTCATAGACGCTATGCACCGAGAGCATGCGGCCGGAGAATACGCGGCTGCCGGCGAGCGTGAAGCGAAGGCGCGGCCCTTGCGAGAAAATCTGGCGCCATGATTCGCGCACGGCGATCACGCCGTTATGGCGACCGCCCCCGGGATGCACGCAGACGATGTCTTCCTCCTCGGCCCAAACCGACATCATCTCGGCCAGGTCGGCATGCTCGAAGGCGCGATAGAAAGCCTGCTCCGCATCCTGCGGCGTGGCGTGGTTTTTGGTAATCACGTTCCGAACTGGCTGTGGATGACACCGAGGACGTGGCTCGGCGCAAGTTTCATCATACAGTCGAAATGCCCCAGCGGGCACGAGCGCTCAAAGCACGGGCTGCACGGAATGTCATCGAGCTTTACGACGCGTGCGCGCGCGGACAGTGGCGGAGTGAAGGCCGGGGAACTCGACCCGTACAGCGCCACCATCGGCCGGTCCAGCGCGGCGGCAACATGCATCAGGCCCGAATCGTTGGTCACGACAATGTCGGCGCCGGAGAGCAGCACCACGGCCTGATCAAGCGTGGTCAGGCCGCAAAGATTCAGTGCCACCCCGCCGCTGGCGTTTCGGATGGCCTCTCCGATGTCGCGCTCCCTGGAGGAGCCGACGATCCAGACCGCAAGGCCTTCTGCGTGCAAGGCCGCCGCGAGCTCGCCGAAATAGCGCGGGGGCCAGCGTTTTGCCGGACCGTATTCTGCGCCGGGACACAGGCATGCGAGCCGCGCAGGCCGGTCGAGCCGGAGCTGAGCCACAAGCTGGTCGCGTTCGGCCTGCTCGACGTGCAATCGAGGGTCCGGCAGCGGGGTCGATATGGCAGTGCCGCGCGCAAAGGCTAGGCTCGCGAATCGCTCGACCATGCGGGGAAGCGCGCGTTCGTCGAGCCGACGTGCATCGGTGAGCAGCCCATAACGCGCCTCGCCGATAAAGCCCACGCGCTGTGGAATACGCGCGAACAGCGGCACTAGAGCTGACTTCAACGAATTGGGCAACACATACGCGCGATCGTACTGACGGGCGCGTAGTTGCCGTGCGAGCCGCAGTCGCTTGCCCAGCGCCAGTTCGCCATGGGCGAGCGGACTATCGAAGGTCTGTGCGACTTCCGGCATGCGTCGGTATATGGGCAGCGCCCAGCCTGGCGCGAGGATGTCGATGGTCGATGCGGGATCGCGCCACTTCAGCAGGGTCAGTAATGGTTGCGACAGCAGCGCGTCGCCGACCCAGGACGGCGCAACGACCAGGATGCTGGTCATCGACCCGCAGCGATGCTTCGGTCAGATGCGCGCGCCTGAGGGCACGACCCGCAGCGCATGCTGGCTAGTGGCCGCCGTTGCCCGCACCACCCTTCAGCGCGTAGCGCGTGCCGCAATAAGGACACAGCGCTTCACCGTCGCCGCCTATCGGAAGGAATACGCGCGGGTGCGAATTCCACAACGCCTGAGAGGGCAGGGGACAGTGCAGCGGCAAATCCGCAGCCGTAATCTCAACGTGCTTTTGTCTGCTGCTGTTGCGGGCTGCGGGTTCCATGGCGGTACTAGACGTAGTGCAGCCAGTGGCGGTATTTGTCGGAACGGCCGTTGACCACGTCGAAGAACATCGACTGCAGTTTCTCGGTCAAGGGGCCGCGCTTGCCCGCGCCCACGGTGCGGCCATCGACTTCTCGCACGGGCGTTACTTCGGCCGCCGTGCCGGTGAAAAAAACTTCGTCGGCGATATACAAGTCGTCGCGCGTGATGCGCTTGGCATCAACCGTGTAGCCGAGGTCACCGGCAAGCTGAATGACCGAATCGCGGGTGATGCCAATCAGCGCGGAATTGAGCTCCGGTTCGACGATGCGGTTATTCTTGATCATGAACAGGTTCTCGCCTGCGCCTTCGGCGACGAAACCGTCCACGTCCAGCAGCAGGCCCTCGTCATAGCCATGCTCCGTGGCTTCCATGTTCGCCAGAATCGAGTTGGCATAGGTCCCGGAATATTTGGCGCGGCACATCGAGACGTTGACGTGGTGACGGGCGTACGATGATGTTTTCACGCGGATGCCTCTCTCCAGACCGTCGGCCCCGAGGTAGGCCCCCCAGGGCCAGGCCGCGATGGCGACATGCACCTTGGCGCCCTTGGGTGAAACGCCCATTTTCTCGGATCCGTAAAATGCAATCGGTCGCACGTAACAGGAGTCGAGTTTGTTCGCCCGCACCACTTCCTTCTGCGCTTCCATCAGCGTTTCCCTGTCGTAGGGAATTTTCATCATGTATATGTGCGCCGAATTGAACATGCGCTCGGTATGTTCCTTGAGCCGGAAAATCGCGGTGCCGGCGCCAGTCTTGTACGCGCGCAGCCCCTCGAATACCGCCAGTCCATAGTGCAGCGAGTGCGTAAGTACATGAGTATTGGCCTCGCGCCACGGCACAAGCTTGCCGTCGTACCAGATCACTCCGTCGCGGTCCGCCATCGACATGTTGCTTCGCTCCCTGGAAAAAGCCGTAATTCTAGCTCAGGCCGGCGGTTTTATGAGTGCGTAGAGCGTAAAACGGCACGCCGCCTTGCCGGAACGCGACTGCATGCATTACTCTTGGCGCCTCGCGCGTCCGTTTGCCTGTGCCGAAAACAATAAAGCCCTTCTATTTCCGACCTCCCCAGACATCCGGCATTCATGGCTGACCCTGCACAATCCGCCGTCATGCCCAGGCGCGGCCTGATCGCCCGTCTGGGCGGCGCCGCCATCGACGAGCACGACAGCGAAGACGTCAAGCTGCGCAAGTCGTTGCTGATGTTTGCCAGCGGATTGATGAACATGGCCGCCATCCTGTGGCTGCTGATCTACTGGTCGATGGGTTTGAAATTGCCGACGACGATTCCGCTGGGTTTCCAGATTCTGTCGGCGTTGATACTGGGTGTTTATCTGCGCACGCGAAATTTCGATTTCTTTCGCGTGGCGCAACTTTCTCTGTTTTTATTCTTTCCCTTCGTCATACAGTGGTCGATTGGCAGTTTCGTGAGTTCGTCGGGCATCGCGCTGCTGGCGCTTCTGGCGCCCGTGGGCGCGATCGTCTGCTACGGGCCGCGCGAATCCGTGCCCTGGTTCGTGGCTTATGTCGCGCTGACCGTCTTGTCGGGAATATTCGATTTCTATCTGGCGCGCGGTGAGGACTATGGCATTCCGATGAAAACCGTGGCCGTTTTCTTCGTGATGAACTTCACGATCATCTCCACCATGGTTTATCTGCTGCTGCGACATTTCATCCAGCAGCGCGACCGCTTCGAGAGCCGGCTTGCCGAGCAGCACGAGCTGGTACGCATCGAGCGCGAAAAATCCGAGAAACTCCTGCTCAGCATATTGCCGGCACACATCGCCGACCGGTTGAAGCATCAACCCGGCAATATCGCCGATGGATACGCCGATGTTTGCGTGATGTTTGCCGACGTGGTGAACTTCACGAAGCTCGCCGAGGAGCTCGCGCCCGGCCAGGTCGTGTCTTTCCTGGACGAAGTATTCACGCGCTTCGATCGACTTACCGATCAGCATGGGCTGGACAAGATTAAGACCATCGGTGACGCGTATATGGTGGTCGGCGGACTGACAACCAGCCAGACCAACTACGTGGATCACATCGCCGAAATGGCGTTGCAGATGATCGAGCTGACCGCCTCCGATCCGCAGATGCGCCGCCTGGGCGTGCAGCTTCACGTCGGCATTGCGACCGGTCCCGCCATTGCCGGGGTGATTGGCGCGACGCGTTTCATCTATGACGTGTGGGGCGATACGGTCAATCTTGCCAACCGCTTGACTTCGGAGGCGGAACCCGGCGCCGTGCTGGTGGACAGAACGACATTCCGCCGTCTTGGCCATCGTTACGCGTGCGAAGCGCCCAAGGATATCGAAATCAAGGGCAAAGGCACGACCACCACCTATCGTCTGACCGGCAAGCTCTACTCAGGCTGAGCCTTCTCCGGGCCCGGCGCCGCCGAACAGCCGGTCCCAGAGCCGGATCACTGCCTGTGCGTGTTGCGCCACGAGTTCAGGATCCACCCGCGCATAACGTTCTCCCTGCAGTCGCATGGCATGTTGCAGCCGGCGCAGCTCCCGGTAAGCCGCATGCGCGCCCGTGGCGATGTCCTCGGGCAGCAGTCCCAATGCGGCGGCCATCATCAGCAATGCCAGATTGCCGGCATTGCGAGTAAGTTCCGGATGCAGGTGCGCATGACCGAGTACCAGAAACTGCACCGCGAATTCCACATCGACCAGGCCGCCGCGGTCGTGCTTCAGGTCGAACAGATCGCTGGTATTCGGATGCGCTTCGCGCATCTTGTGCCGCATCTGCAGGATCTCGGTTGCAAGTTCGTCGACATTGCGCGCACGGCGCAGGACTTCGGTACGAATTTCCTCGAAGCGTTTGCCGATGCCCGCATCGCCCGCGACATAGCGCGCGCGGGTAAGCGCCTGGTGCTCCCAGACCCATGCTTTCGAGCACTGATAATCGCGAAACGCGGCGATCTCGCTGACCAGCAGCCCGGCTGCCCCGTTGGGCCGCAGCCGAAGGTCGGTTTCGTAGAGGATGCCCGCCGAGGTTGCGCTCGAGAGCCAGGTGTTGATGCGCTGGGCAAGGCGGGCGTAGGTCTCGGGCGCCTGAGGATCGTCGTCATCGTAAAGAAAAATGATATCGAGGTCTGAGGCGTAACCCAGTTCCTTGCCGCCAAGCTTGCCGTAACTCACGACCGCGAACTGCGGCTGCGCCCGATGCCTCGTTCGCAGTGCCTTCCATGCAAGCCGCAGCACTTCTTCGAGCACCGTGCAGGCAAGATCGCTCAGATGATCGGACAGGGTCTCGAGTGGCAGCGTTCCAACCAGGTCGAGTGCCAGAAGGCGCAATGTTTGCGCCTGCTTGAAGTGGCGCAGCAGGTCCATCTGCCGCTCGGTGTTGCCATCCTGCTCTTCCAGACTTGCGCGCAAGGCGACGCGCAGCGCCGGCCAGTCGGGCACTTCACTGCCCCCCTGCGGATTGATCAGTTCGTCGAGCAACACCGGATGCTGCGCCAGATAATCCGCGGCCCAGGGACTGGCGCTGGCGAGGCGGGCAAGACCCGCGGTCGCGTTCGGATACTCGAGCAGCAGCGCCAGATAGGATTCGCGACGGCCGATACTATCCACGACATTGAGCATGCGCTCGAAGGTCGCATCCGGACCAGGCAGGGTGCGGGCAATGCCGAGCAGTTGCGGCACCAGCTTGTCGAGGAGCCTTTGGCTCGAGGCGGCCATGCGCCGGTAACGCGCGCTGCTTCGGATAGCGGCGAGGCGCGCGTGGATGCGCGGGGCATCGCCGTAACCCATTTGCGCGAGCCGCTCACAGGCATCGTCCCTGGACAGTGACTGCAGCCAGGGATCCGACGGGTGCTGGGATGCGCCGTTGTCCTTGACGCCGGCGAATATTGCCTCGAAATGCTTCGAAACGACAGCGCGGTGTATATCGAGTTGCCGGAGCAGACTGTCGAAATCGGCGCAGTTCATCATCTGCGCCAGGCGCGCGCGGTCGTCCTCCTGGCGGGGCAGCTTTTGCGTCTGCTGATCGTCCATGTATTGCAAACGATGTTCGAGATTGCGCAGGTACACATAGGCTGCCCGCAATTCGACTGCAGTTTGCGCAGACAGGATGTTTTTCTCGCCGAGCAGGGCCAGGGCCTGCAACGTCGGACGAAGTCGCAAAGCCGGTTCGCGGCCGCCGCGGATCATCTGAAAGACCTGTACCAGGAATTCGATCTCGCGGATCCCGCCCGGTCCGAGTTTGATGTTGTCCGCGATTTCTCGTTTCTGCACCTCCTGGCGAATCTGGGCATGCAGATTTCGCAGGCTGGCTATCGCGCTATAGTCCAGATGACGCCGATACACGAACGGCGTGACGACGGCGTCGAGTCCCGCCGCGTTGTCGCCGGTGATGGTGCGCGCCTTGACCCAGGCATAGCGCTCCCATTCGCGCCCCTGGCTGGTGAAGTACTCTTCGAGCATGTCGAAGCTGACGGCCAACGGTCCGCTGTCTCCATAGGGCCGAAGCCGCGTGTCGACGCGGAACACGAAGCCCTCGTCGGTGGGTTCCGCCATGGCGCCAATGATTTTGCGCGAAAGGCGGGTGAAGAACTCATGGTTGGAGATGCTTCGCGGCCCGTCCGTTTCTCCTTCCTCCGGATAAACGAAAACGATGTCGATATCCGACGAGACATTGAGTTCCGCGCCGCCGAGCTTTCCCATGGCCACGACCTGCAAGCCCTGGTTCTTCCCCGACGCCGAGCCAACCGGATTGCCGAACTCCTGCGCGAGCCATTGCGTATGCCAGGAGGCAGCCATACCGAGCGTTTCTTCCGCCAGTGCGGTCACCGTGGCCAGCACTTCTGTCAGATCGGCCTGGCCACACAGATCGCGCGTAATGAGCGTGAGCATGACCGCCTTGCGCAACCGCCGCAGCGCCGTTTTCAGCGCCTCATCGCTGTCGTACCGGCCTTCGAGTTGCGAACGCATCCACGTGCGTTCCAGCGGCTCCGCCAGCGGCACGCGGGACGCCAGGTCCGGATCCGCGGTAAGTACGTCGCGCGCATAGCGCGACAGTTGCGCGGCGCGCGTCAGTTCCGGGGAGAATTTTTTCGACGAGGGGGCGATGGAAGGCATGCGACGATGGATTAGAATAGGTAAGCCTCGATATGCAGCGTCGCGCGCGCAAAGTCGTGGCGCCGACGTTTCCGCGCGGCCCCGGGAATGCAGGCCGTCATGCGGCCTTCTGCTCTGCGATGGCCGCTGCGGGGATCTTATCAGCGTGCCACGTATCTTAACCGAAGAGCGTCCGTGTCCAACGTCCCGAAAACCGCGCAGGAACCGTGCTTCTAAAAAATTGCTTCGCTTTCCTCGCGCGCGGTTCGCTTTTGATTTATCGCATTGCGACCATTGCAGTGGTTCTCGTCGGGCTGGGTTTTCTCGCGCTGGTTATCGGACTGCGCTACGTCGTGCTGCCGCACATCAACGACTACCGGGACCCGATCGCCCAGGCCATGACGCGTGCCGTGGGACAGCGCGTGACGATCGGGTCCATCAGTGGCAGCTGGCGGGGCTACTGGCCGGAAATGAGCTTCATGGACGTCAAGGTCCTCGATGCGCAGGGGCAGCCGGCCCTGGCGTTCGAACGGGTCAGCGGCGTCTTGTCCTGGCAGTCGCTGCCCGCAGCGGAGTGGCGCTTCGATTCGCTGGCCGTCGATGCGCCGTCTCTGCAAGTCAGGCGCGCCGCGGACGGGGTCATCTGGATCGCCGGCATTGCCATCAAGCCGGGCAATGGCCAGGGTGGTTTCGGCGACTGGGTGTTGGCCCAGCGCCAGATTCTGGTGCGCGATGCGGCGATTGTCTGGCTCGACGAGCTGCGCGACGCGCCCGCGCTCACGCTGGACAAGGTTAACTTCCGGCTCGAGCGCGATAGCGGTATTCATCGCTTCGGCCTGACGGCGGTGCCACCCGCACAGGTGGCCTCGCCCCTGGCGGCGCGCGGCGAGTTCTCCGGAAACGATATGCGCGCCCTCCAGACGTGGAATGGCAAGCTGTATGTCGAAATCGACCACGCCAATCTTGCGCTGGCGCAGGAGTGGATACCCGCGCCGTTCGAGCTGTCCAGCGGTTTCGGCTCGCTGCGGCTGTGGATGGACCTCGAGGGAACACGCGTGGGTGCGGCAACCGCGGATGTCCGGCTGGTCGATGTTAAAACGCGCCTCGCTGCCGATCTTCCGGAACTCGCGTTGTCCGCGTTGCAGGGTCGGCTCGGATGGGTACGCCGCGGGGACCGAACCGAATTCAGCGGGGCTTCGCTGGGTATCTCCGTTGCGGGTGGGCCACAACTCGCGCCGATGCGCTTCACTTACGCTTACACCACACCGGCCGGGCGTACGCGCAGTTCCATCCTGCGGCTTGCTGAATTGGATTTGGGCCCAGCCGCGTATCTTGCGCATTTCCTGCCACTCGAACCGGCGCTGCGCGCGCGCCTGGACCGGATCGAGCCCGCCGGGATCGTGCAGGACGCCGCCGTGTCCTGGGCTGGCGACTGGGGATCGGGACCTTATACGGTCAAAGGGCAGTTTGGCCGCCTTTCGGTTCGCCCGGACGGCGCGCTACCCGGATTTCGCGGGGCAAGCGCGCAGGTCGATGCGAATGAGCGCGGGGGCACCATCTCGCTCAACGTGACACAAGGCGAATTCGAATTGCCGGGCATGTTTGCCGAACCGTTGCCGCTTGATTTTCTGACGGCCAGCGCGAGATGGACAATGCGTGATGGGCGTGTGGAGCTTGCCATCAAAAATGCGAGCTTTACCAATGAGCATCTGGCTGGCACGGTAGCTGGTACCTACGCGGCAGCTTCCCAAGGGCGGGGAACGGCAGATCTGAGTGGAACGCTGGTGCGCGCCGATGCGCAACAAATCTGGCGCTACGTGCCCAAATCATTGTCCGCCACCCAGGCCTGGCTAAAACGTGCCTTATCGGCCGGTGAAGCGAGCGACACCCGGTTTCGGCTCAAGGGGGCCTTGCAGGATTTTCCGTTCGCCGACACCAAAACGGGCATTTTTGAGCTGAAAACCCGGGCCAGCGGCGTGGTCCTGGATTTCGCTGACGGCTGGCCGCCGATCAGCGCTTTGCGGGGTGATCTCACCTTTCGCGGCCGCCGCATGGACATCCGGGTTCAGTCAGCCGAAACTCTCGGCGTGCAATTATCGGACGTGCGGGCATCGATCGCGGAGTTGGGCAAGCGCGATGAACATCTCCTCGTCGAGGGCACGGCCAGCGGCCCGACGCGTGAGTTTTTGCGTTATGTCTCGGCCATGCCGAAAGCCGGGGCCGTCAGTCGCTTCACCGGAGAGTTCAAGGCTGCCGGTGATGCCGAACTGACCCTTGCGCTCGATTTGCCGTTTCACCGGCTCCGGGAAACAGCGGTCAAAGGCGAATTCCGCGTGCAGAACAACCAGGTTACGCTGGACCCACGGCTGCCGGCGCTCGAACGCTTCGGTGCGCGCATCGCCTTCACCGAAAACAGTTTCACGGTCTCCGAAGGACGCGCTTTGATGTTTGGTGCCCCGCTTGGGTTCGACGCGGCCAATCGAGCCGACGGTGGCATTGAGGCCAACGTGGCGGGAACCCTGGACGTGGATCAGGCGCGCCTGCTATGGAAGCATCCCGTGCTCGGATTCGTGGATGGCCGCACGCCCTGGCGCGCGACCCTGGGTGTGCGCGACAAGAACACCACCATTCGCATCGAGTCGAATCTTGTCGGCTTGCGCTCAATGCTGCCGGCGCCCTTCACCAAGGCGACTGGCGCGAACCTGCCGCTGAATGTGCAACTACGCGAGCAAGCGGGCGGCCAAAGCATCCTTTCCATAGATCTCGACAAGGTCGCTTCCGCCCAATTGCTGCTCGAGCGTGGTGCGCCCCGGGGCGTGCGACGCGGGACCATCAGCCTGGGCAGTCCCGCGGCACTGCCGGTTGCCGAGGGTTTATGGGTCAAAGGCAAGCTGGGCATTCTGGATGCCGATATCTGGCAGCGCGTACTGGGTGAGGGGTCGACCGATGCCCCTCCCTTGCTCGCGGGCGTGGACTTGCAGATCGGCATTCTGGATCTGAACCGCCGGCGCTTCCATGACCTGCGCGTCGAAGCGTCCCGTGTCGAGTCCGAGTGGCGGGCCACGCTTGCCGGCCGAGAAGTTGCTGGCCTGTTGTCGTGGGCCTCGGCCGGCGGGGGCAAACTGATTGCGCGATTCTCGAAATTCGTCCTGCCTCCCGTCATGACGCAAGTGGGAACCGGTACGCCCGGCCACAGCGATGCCATCCTGCCCTCGGTGGACTTGATCGTGGAGAATTTCACCTACGAAGGCAAGGAACTGGGACGCCTCACCGTTCAGGCGCAACCCGAATTCTCGGGCTGGGAACTGCGTCGCCTCGAGCTGATCAATCCGGAAAGCAAGTTCGTCATGCAAGGCGAGTGGGCACTCGGTGCGGAATCCCATACCGACGTGAGCGTCAGACTGGATGTGTCGGACCTGGGCAAGTTCTTCGCGCGCCTCGGTTGGCCAAATGCCGTAAAGGGCGGTAGCGCCACACTCGAAGGGCCGATCCAGTGGCGGGGGAATCCCGCGCGTTTTGATATTCCGTCGTTATCCGGCCGATTGAAGCTTGAGGCCAAGGACGGCCGTTTTCAGGAAATAGAGCCGGGCGTCGCCAAGCTGCTCGGTATCCTGAGTTTGCAGGCATTGCCCAAGCGGGCATCGCTGGATTTCCGCGACGTGTTCAGCAAGGGATTCAGCTTCAATCAAATCAGCGCAAACGTGACCATCGCGTCCGGCCTTGCCGACACGCGCGACTTCCTTATGCAGGGATCCGCGGCGCGAGTGGCCATGCGCGGCCAGGTCGATCTCGCCCGGGAGACGCAAAACCTGCTGGTGCGGGTCACGCCGTCTTTGTCGGAGGGGATCGCGATCGCCGGAGCGATCGTCAATCCGGCCATCGGTGTGGCGGCGTTGATCGCCCAGAAAGCGCTCAAGGATCCGTTCAGCCAGTTCGCGTCGTTTGATTACTCGGTCACGGGGACCTGGGACGATCCCGTGATCGTGCGCATCTCCAAAGCACCGCCAACGGAAAAGCAGAAGGGGCGTTAAATGTCTTTCACGCGACGCGAGGTTACAATTCGGCCTCGCGTGAACAAAGACAATCCATTCCCACAAGCATGGCTATTACTACTAAATCAGGCTTTGGCCGGGCCAAGCAGCGCGGCGGCAAATCACATAGTGCGCCCGTAACGGCCAACGTAAAGGGGCAACAGACGAAGGCACACGCCTTTCGCATTGCCGGAGTCCAGATGGCATCAGGCCCCAACGTCGCGGCCAATCTGAACGAGGCCGGACGACTCGTCGAGATCGCGGCCCGCCAGGGCGCAAAACTTATCGCGCTCCCGGAATACTTCGCGATCATGGGAATGCGGCCCGGCGACAAGGTCAAGGTCCGGGAAGATGATGGCGGCGGACCCATTCAGCGGTTTCTGGCCGAGACAGCGCGCAAGCATCGGGTATGGCTCGTCGGCTGTTCGGTACCCATGACGGCACCTTCCGAAGGCAAGGTCTATAACTCATGTCAACTCTACGACGACACCGGAAAGATGGTCGCGCGCTACGACAAGATCCATCTTTTCAACCTGGATCTGGGCAAGGAACGGTTTGCCGAAGAGGGAACCCTCGAGGCAGGCAAGCAGGTCAAGGTCGTCGATTCGCCCTTCGGGCGAATCGGATTATCGGTTTGCTATGACTTGCGTTTTCCCGAGCTCTTTCGCGCCATGAAGGACGTGGACATCATCGTCGTGCCTTCTGCATTTACCGAAACCACCGGCCGGGCCCACTGGGAATCGCTGGTACGCGCGCGTGCGATCGAGAATCTTGCATACGTGCTGGCACCGGCACAGGGCGGTTATCATCTGAGTGGACGAGAGACGCACGGGGATTCCATGGTTGTGGATCCGTGGGGCACGGTACTGGATCGTCTGCCGCGCGGTTCTGGCGTCGTGGTGGCCTCGGTCAATCCGGCCTATCAGGCAAATTTGCGCAAAAGCCTCCCGGCGCTTACGCACAGGGTGATTCACAAGATCTGAGCCCACCGTCGAGCGTGCCCGGGAACAAGCATGCTGCCATGTCTGGTGAAACCGGAGTGCGCCCCAAGATACGCTATTCAATCCGCCATGCGGTAACTGGCGGGCAAAGGTTAAACGCGGTCTCCGGAAAAGGGACGACCCACAATGCAATCAACAAGGAGTGGCATGCCTAACGATCCGACCAACTCTCATGAACTGCTGTTCGCAACCGCGGATCGCACTTTGCTGGCGCCCTACGGGCTCGATGCCGGCGGCCTCGATCGCGTATTCGGCCAGATCATGACGCATAGCGTCGATTATGCTGACCTGTACTTCCAGTACTCGCGCTCCGAGGGGTGGAGCCTGGAAGAAAGTATGGTCAAGTCCGGCAGTTTCAATATCGACCAGGGCGTGGGCGTACGCGCCGTCAGCGGGGAGAAAACCGCGTTTGCTTACTCCGACGACATCAGCTTGCCTGCGCTGGAATCCGCGGCCCAGGCCACCCGGGCCATTGCG
>CBDDRM010000187.1:0-2926 GCA_965233135.1 uncultured bacterium
TCGGAAGGCGCAATATTTTCAGGACTATGCGCGGCAATATACCGACATGCCGATGCTGGTTCGGCTGGTGAAGCAAGGGGATCACTACGTTCCCGAGCGGTTTCTGCGCGCTTCCGACTTCGTCAAGGGCTGCGGCGAAGACAACAATCCGGAATGGAAGACGGTTGCCTATGACGAAACCTCCGGTGCGATCGTCGTGCCGAAAGGCTCGGTCGGCTTCCGGTGGGGCGAAAAGGGCAAGTGGAATCTCCAGGAGCAGGGCTCTGACGGGAAGGACACCAAGCTTCGCCTGTCGTTGAACGATGTGAAGGACGGCGTCGCCGCCGTCGGCTTCCCGTATTTCGGTAATCGCGAGCACGATCACTTCCAGGGCACCGATCATCCGAGCGTGCTGGTGCGCAACGTGCCGATGAAGACACTGCAACTCGTCGAAGGCGAGACCGTTGTGGCTTCGGTCTACGACCTGTTCGTTGCCAATTACGGCGTTGATTGCGGACTCGGCGGCGAGCATCTCGCCAAGGACTATGACGACCTGCAGCCCTATACGCCGGCTTGGGCAGAGAAGATCACGGGCGTGCCGCGCGATCAGATCATCACAACCGCGCGCGAATTCGCACTCAACGCGGAGAAGACCAAGGGCCGCTCGATGGTGATCGTCGGCGCCGGTTTGAACCACTGGTACCACATGGACATGAATTACCGCGGCATCATCAACATGCTGGTGATGTGCGGTTGTGTGGGTCAATCCGGGGGCGGCTGGTCGCATTATGTCGGCCAGGAAAAGTTGCGGCCGCAATCGGGCTGGCTGCCACTTGCCTTCGGCCTCGACTGGGGTCGCCCGCCGCGCCAGATGAATTCGACCTCGGCGTTCTATGCACACACCGATCAGTGGCGTTACGAAACGCTCGACGTGTCAGAAGTGCTGTCGCCGACGGCGCCTGCCGGTCCGTGGGACGGCGCGCTGATTGATTATAATGTTCGCGCCGAGCGCATGGGCTGGCTGCCTTCCGCGCCGCAGTTGCAGACCAATCCGCTCGAAGTTTCGAAACATGCCGCCGCGGCCGGAATGGACGCGAAGGATTACGTCGCAGCGAACCTCAAGTCCGGCAAGCTGAAACTGTCATGCGATGATCCGGACAACGCAGCCAACTGGCCGCGCAACATGTTCATCTGGCGCTCGAATCTGCTCGGCGCGTCGGGCAAAGGTCACGAATATTTCCTCAAGCATTTGCTCGGCACCCAGCACGGCGTGATGGGCAAAGACCTTGGGCAGGACGGTAAGAAAAAGCCATCCGATGTCGTGTGGCACGACCAGGCGCCGGAAGGAAAACTCGACCTCCTGGTCACGCTCGACTTCCGCATGTCAACCACGTGCATGTATTCGGACATCGTTCTGCCGACCGCAAGTTGGTACGAAAAGAACGACCTCAACACCTCTGACATGCACCCGTTCATTCATCCGCTCACCGCGGCGGTCGATCCGGTATGGGAGGCGCGCAGCGACTGGGACATTTACAAGGGCATCGCCAAAGCCTTCTCCGCCGTCGCGCCGGAAGTGCTTGGTGTCGAAAAGGACGTCGTGCTGACTCCGATCATGCACGACTCGCCTGGCGAGATCGCGCAACCCTTCGATGTAAAAGATTGGAAGAAGGGCGAGATCGATCCGATCCCCGGCAAGACGATGCCTTCGGTCACTGTGGTCGAGCGCGATTACCCCGGCCTTTATAAGCGCTTCACCTCGCTAGGACCGCTGATGAGTAAGCTCGGTAATGGCGGCAAGGGCATGAGCTGGAACACCGAGCATGAGGTCGACTTCCTCAAGCAACTCAACGGTGTTGTGCTGGAGGAAGGAGAGACGAAGGGCTTTGCCCGCATCGACACCGACATCGATGCTTGCGAGGTCATTCTCAGCCTGGCGCCGGAAACGAATGGCGAAGTAGCCGTCAAGGCTTGGGCTTCGCTTGGCGGCTTCACCGGGCTTGAGCACACCCATCTCGCCGTTCCGAAGGAAGACGAAAAGATACGCTTCCGCGATGTCGTGGCGCAGCCGCGCAAGATCATCTCGTCGCCGATCTGGTCCGGGCTTGAATCGGAAAAGGTCTGCTACAATGCCGGTTACACCAACGTGCACGAGCTGATCCCGTGGCGCACGCTGACCGGCCGTCAGCAGCTTTACCAGGATCATCTGTGGATGCGCGCATTCGGTGAAGGCTTCTGCGTTTATCGGCCGCCGATCGACACCAAGTCGGTCAATCCGGTGATCGACCGCAAGCCGAACGGCAATGACGCCGTGGTGCTGAACTTCATCACGCCGCATCAGAAGTGGGGTATCCACTCCACCTATACCGACAACCTCTTGATGTTGACGCTATCGCGCGGTGGTCCTTGCGTGTGGATCAGCGAAATCGATGCCAAGCAGGCGGGCATCGTTGATAACGATTGGATCGAGGCTTTCAACACCAACGGCGCGCTGGTCGCGCGCGCGGTAGTTTCGCAACGCGTCAAGCAGGGCATGTGCATGATGTATCATGCGCAGGAAAAGATCGTGAACGTGCCCGGTTCCGAACAGACCGGACACCGCGGCGGCATCCACAACTCGGTGACCCGCACGATCCTCAAGCCGACCCACATGATCGGCGGCTACGCCCAGCAGTCTTACGGCTTCAACTACTACGGCACGGTTGGCTCGAACCGCGATGAGTTCGTCATCGTCCGCAAGATGTCGAAGGTCGACTGGCTCGATACGCCGACCGCCGATCAGCCCGAACCGATGGCCATTGCGCCCAACCTGGAGGCCGCAGAATGAAAATCCGTGCGCAGATAGCCATGGTGCTGAATCTCGATAAGTGCATCGGGTGCCACACCTGTTCCGTCACCTGCAAGAACGTGTGGACCAACCGCGAGGGCATGGAATACGCCTGGTTCA